>NZ_JBFBDO010000019.1:64088-98391 GCF_040683335.1 Kitasatospora sp. NPDC093806 | reverse complement strand
CCGCCCCCGCCGGCCGCGGTCGGCGGTGAGCGGCTGGGGCTCCCGGGGGTCCAGGTGAACCCGCTGGCGGGCGCCCCGGCGGCGCCGCCGGCCTGGCCGGTCGGCGTCGGCGCGACGCTCTCGCCCTCCTCGACCAGCTTCCCGACCGGGGTGACCTTGCCGGCCGCCGCGAAGCCCCAGTCCAGCAGGGCGGCCGTCTCGTCGTACACCTTCTGGTAGGTGGACGGGTGCATGACCGTCACCAGCAGGGTGCGGCCGCCCCGTTCGGCGGCGCCGACGAAGGTGGAGCCGGCGTTGGTGGTGAAACCGTTCTTCACCCCGATCAGACCGGGGTACTTGCCGAGCAGGCGGTCGGTGTTGGCGATCCCGAAGCTGCCGCGCTGCCCGGTGTTCTTGTCCACCGCGCCCGGGAACATCGCGTCCCGGGTCGCGCAGTACATCCGGAAGTCCGGGTTGCGCAGCCCGGCCCGGGCGAACAGCGTCAGGTCGTACGCCGAGGACAGCTGGCCGTCCGAGTCGTAGCCGTCCGGCGAGACCACCCTGGTGTCCCGGGCCTGGAGCGCCTCCGCCCGGGCCTGCATCTCGGTGACGGTCTGCTGGACCCCGCCGTTCATGTGCGCCAGGACGTGCACCGCGTCGTTCCCGGAGCTCAGGAACACCCCGCGCCAGAGGTCCTCGACCCGGTACTCCAGGTCCTCCTTGATCCCGACCAGGCTGCTGCCCGCGCCGATCCCCTGGATCTCCTCCGGCGCCACCTTGTGCACGGTGTTCCGGTCGAACTTGGGCAGCACGGTGTCCGCGAACAGGATCTTCAGGGTCGAGGCCGGGGCCAGCCGCAGATGCGGATTGCTCGCCGCCAGCACCTCCCCTGACGTCGCGTCGGCGACTATCCAGGACTGCCCGGTCAGATCCCCCGGCAGGGCCGGGGCGCCCGCCAGCGGGTTCACCTGGACCCCCGGGAGCCCCAGCCGCTCACCGCCGACCGCGGCCGGCGGGGGCGGCGGCTCGTACGGGACCGCGACGGCCGCCGGGGCGACGAGGAGGAGCGGGAGGGCCGCGGCCGGCGCGGCGAGCAGACGTGCGAGCTTCGAGCGAGTGAGCACCAGCAGACGGTACCCAGTCCGGGCCCCCGCCGTCCCCCACTCCGGCCCGCTCCGTCGCAGGAGGGGGCCGCCGTACTCCGAACGGACGCCCGCGCATACTGGGGGAGCACACCGTCTTCACCTCCCCGCCCCACCTCACGTCGCTCCACCGAGGACCACCCCATGAAGCTCAGCCGCCGCACCTCCTGGTTCCTGACCGCCTTCGGCGTCTGGTCCATGATCATCTGGACCACCTTCGTCAAGAACCTCTGGAAGGACTCCGGCGGCCAGGCGTTCGTGAACGGCGACCACTCCCAGCCCACCGCCTTCTTCTGGGTGCACCTGCTGCTCGCCGTCACCTCCTTCGCCCTCGGCATCGCGGTCGGCTCCGTCGGCGTCCGCGGCCTGCGCGCGAGCCGCCGGGAGCCGGCCGCCGGCTGACGCGGCTTTACCCGGTTGCCGGGCGGCCCGGCGCACTGGCAGGATCCCCCCGCTCGATCGCAATCGAATCTTCCTTCGCACCAAGGGGTGGGGTACCTCATGAAGCCTGCGCACCTGCGCCGACTCGGCGGAGCCGCCGTCGTCGCCATGGCGGCCGGCCTGCTCGCCGCACCGGCCGCCGTCGCCGACGGGACCGGCCTCCAGGTCACCGGGACCACCGCGTCCCCGCAGCCCCGGATCGCCTCCGAGGGCGTCGTCACCGACGCCTGCGACGCGACCACCACACCCGGCTGGATCGGCCGGACCATCGACGGCCCGACCCTCAAGGCCACCGTCGCCTCGGACACCACCGGCACCCTCTCCGCCCGCTTCTCGGTCCGCGACCTCACCGCGCCCGACACCGCCGCGTTCAGCGCCGTCCGCGAGGCCGCCGCCTGGAACAAGGAGGCGACCACCGTCGTCCCCGGCCTGGTCGACGGCCACAGCTACGCCTGGAACGTCCGCGCCCTCCAGGGCCACAAGATCTCCGCGGCCTCCCCGGACTGCCACTTCAAGGTCGACCTGACCAGCGCCCAGCCCACCGTCTCCTCCCCGGACTTCCCGCCGTCGGGCTCCGGCCAGAAGCCGACCAAGTACGCGGGCGAGCTCGCCACCTTCGTCTTCACGGGCAGTGACCCGGCTCCGGCCGCCGGCGGGGAGGCCTCCGGCCTCGCCTGCTTCCGGTACGCCTTCAACGACGCCACCCAGTTGGCCGGCGGCGGTTGTGGCGCCGACAGTGTGAAGCCCGCCGCGGACGGCACCGCCACCCTCAACCTGAAGGTGCAGGAGTGGGGGACGAACCAGCTCTACGTCCAGGCGGTCGACAACGCGGGCAACGTCAGCTTCAAGACCACCTACGACTTCTACGCCCCCTGGGACCCGCGCCCCAAGCCGAGCGCCCTCGGTGACGTCGATGGTGACGCCGTCCCGGACATCCTGTTGCCGGACACCGCCGGCAACCTCCAGATCATCAGCGGCCGGGCAAACGACACCACCCCGTCCTCGGTCATCCCGGCCAACCGGGCACCCGGGGCCGTCAAGAACTGGAACAACTACCAGGTTCTGCACCGTGGCTGGAGCGGAGCGCCGGCCGACGACCTGATCATCCGGGAGAACGGCAGGGACGCCGTCTACAGCTTCATGAACCAGTACGGCACCGGCGACTTCCGCCGTGCTTCCGCTGTGCTGGTCTACTGGCCGGACTGCGGCTTCGACGACTGCCCGGCGGGCTACGGCACCGGCTGGAAGGACGCGCAGCAGCAGCTGCTCATCGGCGCGGTGGGCGCGAGGCCCGAGCTGTCGGGCCTGCTCACGCTGCAGAACGGTGACCTCTGGGTCGCGCAGGCCGGAGTCCTGAACTACTCCGACCCCCAGCGACTCACCACCGGCGGTCTCTGGACCGGCTACGACCTGATCGCCCCCGGCGCCGACGCCGCCGGGAACCTCGCCCTCTGGGCGCGCGAGCGGGCCAACGGCGCGCTGCACGTGTACGCGATCCCGAAGCAGGCCGACGGCACGTTCGACTACTCCGCCCTGGCCGATCCGTCGGCCGGTGTGGTGGCCACCGGCTTCACCGTGGGCGCCTACCCGACCCTGGGAAGCCAGGGTGACCTCGACGGGGACGGCACCGCGGACCTCTGGGCCGTCACCGCCGACCGGCACCTGGTGACCTACAGCGGGTTCGCCGAGCCGAAGGACCTCGGCGTGCTGCGCTGACCCCCGGCAGCACGAAGGCCCCGTCCGATCGGACGGGGCCTTCGTCGTGTGCCGTGGCTCAGAAGCGGCGGGTGACCAGCGCCCGCTTCACTTCCTGGATCGCCTTGGTGACCTCGATGCCACGCGGGCAGGCCTCCGAGCAGTTGAAGGTGGTCCGGCAGCGCCAGACGCCCTCACGGTCGTTCAGGATCTCCAGCCGCTGCTCCGCACCCTCGTCGCGCGAGTCGAAGATGAAGCGGTGCGCGTTGACGATCGCGGCCGGGCCGAAGTACTGGCCGTCGTTCCAGAAGACCGGGCAGGACGACGTGCACGCGGCGCACAGGATGCACTTGGTGGTGTCGTCGAAGCGCTCGCGGTCCTCGGCGGACTGCAGGCGCTCGCGGGTCGGGTCGTTCCCCTTGGTGATGAGGAACGGCATGACGTCCTTGTACGCCTGGAAGAACGGGTCCATGTCCACGACCAGGTCCTTGAGGACCGTGAGGCCCTTGATGGCCTCGATCGTGATCGGCTTCTCCGGGTTGACGTCCTTGATCAGGGTCTTGCACGCCAGCCGGTTGCGGCCGTTGATCCGCATGGCGTCGGAGCCGCAGATGCCGTGGGCGCAGGAACGGCGGTAGGTGAGGGTGCCGTCCTGCTCCCACTTGACCTTGTTGAGCGCGTCCAGGACGCGCTCCTTCGGGTCCATCTCCAGCTGGTAGTCGACCCACACCGGGTCCGGGTGCTCCTCCGGGTTGAACCGGCGGATCCGGAAGGTGACGGTGATCAGCTTGGTGCCACCGGCCTCGACCGCGTCCAGAGCGGCCGAGTGCTTCTCCATGGTCGGAGTGCTCATCAGTACTTACGCTCCATCGGCTGGTAGCGGGTCGTGACGACCGGCTTGTAGTCGAGGCGGATGGAGGTGGTGCCGTCCTCGGCAACCTCCTGGTACGCCATGGTGTGCTGCATGAACTTCACGTCGTCACGGGTCGGGAAGTCCTCGCGGTAGTGACCGCCGCGCGACTCCTCGCGGGCGAGCGCGGAGACCGCCAGGACCTCGGCCAGGTCGAGCAGGTTGCCCAGCTCGACGGCCTCCAGCAGGTCCGTGTTGTAACGGAAGCCCTTGTCCTGGATGGCGACGTTCTTGTACCGCTCGCGCAGCGCGGCGATGTCCTCGACCGCCTGCTTCAGGGTGGCACCGGTGCGGTAGACCATGGCGTTGGTGTCCATGGTCTCCTGCAGCTCCTTGCGGATCTGCGCCACGGACTCGGTGCCGGTGGACTCGCGCAGGCCGTCGACCAGGGCCTGGACCTTCTCGGCCGGGTTCTCGGGCAGCTCGGTGAAGCCCACCGTCTGCGCGTAGTCGGCGGCGGCGATGCCCGCGCGCTTGCCGAAGACGTTGATGTCCAGCAGCGAGTTGGTGCCCAGGCGGTTGGCGCCGTGCACGGACACGCAGGCGACCTCGCCGGCCGCGTACAGGCCGGGGACGACGTCGGTGTTGTTGCGCAGGACCTCACCCTCGACGTTGGTCGGGATGCCGCCCATGGCGTAGTGCGCGGTGGGCTGGATCGGGATCGGGTCCGTGTAGGGCTCGATGCCGAGGTAGGTGCGCGCGAACTCGGTGATGTCCGGCAGCTTGGCGTCCAGCTGCTCCGGCGGCAGGTGGGTGAGGTCCAGGTAGACGTGGTCGCCGTCCGGACCGCAGCCGCGGCCTTCGCGGATCTCGGTGTAGATCGCGCGGGAGCAGACGTCACGGGACGCGAGGTCCTTCATGACGGGGGCGTAGCGCTCCATGAAGCGCTCGCCGTCCTTGTTGCGCAGGATGCCGCCCTCGCCGCGGGCGCCCTCGGTGAGCAGGATGCCCATGCGCCAGATGCCCGTCGGGTGGAACTGGAAGAACTCCATGTCCTCCAGCGGCAGGCCGCGGCGGTAGACCAGGGCCTGGCCGTCACCGGTGAGGGTGTGGGCGTTGGAGGAGACCTTGAAGAACTTGCCGGTGCCGCCGGAGGCGAAGACGACCGACTTGGCCTGGAAGACGTGGATCTCGCCGGTGGCCAGCTCGTAGGCGACGACGCCGGCCGTCTTGCCCTCGTTGATCAGCAGGTCGAGGACGTAGAACTCGTTGAAGAACTCGACGCCGTGCTTGACGCAGTTCTGGAACAGCGTCTGGAGGATCATGTGGCCGGTGCGGTCGGCCGCGTAGCAGGACCGGCGGACCGGGGCCTCGCCGTGGTTGCGGGAGTGACCGCCGAAACGGCGCTGGTCGATCCGGCCCTGCTCGGTGCGGGAGAAGGGGAGACCCATCTTCTCCAGGTCGAGGACGGCGTCGATGGCCTCCTTGCACATGATCTCGGCGGCGTCCTGGTCGACCAGGTAGTCACCACCCTTGACCGTGTCGAAGGTGTGCCACTCCCAGTTGTCCTCCTCGACGTTGGCGAGGGCGGCGCACATGCCGCCCTGGGCCGCGCCGGTGTGGGACCGGGTGGGGTAGAGCTTGGTCAGGACGGCGGTGCGGCTGCGCTGCGTCGACTCGATGGCGGCGCGCATGCCGGCGCCGCCGGCGCCGACGATGACGGTGTCGTACTGGTGAATCTGCATGGGGGGTTAACTCGCCTCTGGCCTCTGCCGATTTCCGATTGGATGCTGTCGGCTTTAGATGTTGGGGTCGAAGGTGAAGATCACCAGGGTGCCCAGCAGCACGGTGAACACCGTGGCGGTCCCCATGAGCCCCTTCAGCCAGAGCCGCGTCGAGTCCTTCTCGGCGTAGTCGTTGATGACCTGACGCATGCCGTTGGCGCCGTGGAGCATGGCCAGCCAGAGCATCGTGAGGTCCCAGGCCTGCCAGAACGGCGAGGCCCAGCGGCCGGCCACGAAGGCGAAGCCGATCTTGGACACGCCGCCGTCGAGGACCAGCATGATCAGCAGGTGCCCGAGGATCAGGACCACCAGGACGATGCCGGACAGGCGCATGAAGAGCCAGGCCAGCATCTCGAAGTTGGTCCGGGTGCGGCGCGGGGTCTTCTTGGTCCGCTGGCGGGCCGGCTCGATCACGAAGGCGTCGGCCGGGTTGCCGGTGCCGAGACCCTTGCCGGTGTGCGCCTGGGCGGACGGGACCACCAGAGCGTCGGAGATTTCCGTGGACATGTCTCAGATCACTTCCCGAACCAGGAGGTCAGCGTGTGCTGCAGGATCGGGTAGAAGGCGCCCGCCATCAGGACGACCCAGACCCCGACCACGGACCAGAGCATCTGCTTCTGGTACTTCGGGCCCTTGGACCAGAAGTCCACGGCCACGACGCGAAGGCCGTTCAGAGCGTGGAACAGGATGGCGGCCACCAGGCCGTACTCCATCAGGTTCACGAGCGGCGTCTTGTACGTCTGGATGACGGTGTCGTACGCCTCGGGCGACACCCGCACCAGCGCGGTGTCCAGGACATGGGCGAACAGGAAGAAGAAGATGAGGACGCCGGTGACTCGATGAGCCACCCAGCTCCACATGCCTTCCCGGCCGCGGTACAGCGTTCCAGCCGGCACGGAAAAACCCTCCGGAAGCGATTGGGGGCTCGGCCGGCTTCGGTGTCGGTCAGCCCGGCCGGGTACGGTCCACCGGCCGCGAGCATCCTATCGACGCGCTGTGAGGAACCGCCTCCGGGGGGCCGAGGTGTGATCAATCAGGCACGACTGGCCTAGTTGGACGGGAACCGGCGGCCGAATCGCGACGGAGCGTGACCGCGCGTACGCGCTACGGTGGCGGACCCCGTCCGCCGCCGACACCCTGCCGAGGCCACCGTGCCACACCCCGCGCCGCATCCCGCGCGACACTCCGCGTCCCGCGCCCGCGCCGTTCCGACCGCCCTCGCCGTCCTGTTCCTCGCCGCCGGCTGCGGCGCGCCCGGGAGCGGCTCGGCCGACCGGGCGCCGGACGGCCGTCCGGCCCGCGAGCTGTCCGCCGCCGAGCTGCGCGCCGCCGCGGTGACCGACGCGGACCTCGGCCCCGGGTTCACCGTGACGGTGGTGAACCCGGGCCACGGCGAGACCGGCCCGGGCGCCGGGCGGGAGGTGGCCGACAAGCCCGTCTGCCAGCCGCTGCTGGACGCGGTCACCCCGGCGGGCGCGGCGGTGGGGGCGACGGTCGGACCGGGGCAGGCGACGCCGTACGCGGAGACCGACCTGGGCGTGGCGCAGGCCGCCGACCCGGCGGGCAGCCTCTACGGCGGGCTGCTCGGCTACCGGGGCGACCGGGCGGAGCGGCTGCGGGCGGAGCTTGAGGGGCTGTTCGGCCCGTGCGCGGAGTTCGTCTCGACCTCGCCGCCGCCCCCGGCCGAGAAGGGCAAGGGAGTCGGTCCGACCCGGACCCGGCACCGGCTGAGCCGGAACGACACGCCCACCCCCGAGGGAGCCGACGGGGCGACCGGATTCACCCTGACGAATGAATCGGGTTCGGCGGTGCTGGCCCAGCGTGCGGTGCTGGCGCGGGTCGGACCGGCGCTGGTGGTGTTCAGCACGGTGGGGGTCGGCGCCGAGCCGGCCCCGGCGCCGGACGAGCGGGTCGTCCGGCGCCAGGTGGCCAAGCTGCGTGCGGCCCAGCGGGGCTGAGGTGCCGGCTGGGAGTGGATCAGCGGGCCCCGGCCTCCGAATGGGTGGCGACCAGGTGCTCCAGACGGGTGAGGGCGATCCGGCGCAGCTCGTCGGCGGCGACCAGGCGCTCCTCGTCGGGGTCGTTGGCGAGTCGGGTGCGGATCGAGCTGAGGACGGTGTCGAGCATCTCCTCGGGCGCGATGCCCTCCAGGCAGACCACGAACACGTGGCCGTACCTCGCCTCGTACGCGGCGTGGGCCGCCCGGAGCGCGGTGTGCGCCGCCTGGCTGCCGGGTGCGCGCATGCCCAGGAGCGGCTGCGGCATCCAGCTCTCGTCCGCCAGCGCCTCGGCCAGGTCGGCCGGACGCAGGTCGTACGAGGCCTCGCTGGCGGCGGCCAGCAGGGACTCTATGTCGGGGTAGGGGCGGTGGGCGGTGAGCCGCAAGGCCCACCGGTGGCTGCCGCAGCAGGCCAACAGGGCCTCCTCGGCGGCTCCGGCGTCGGCCTCGTTGAAGCGGTGCAACCCGAGGAGGGTCGGCTCATTGCGGGGATCGAGCCGCTGTGACGGGATGTCGCTGGCCAGCGGGTCCTCCTCGTGAGGGCGGGAAGGGGCCGGTGAAGTGGCGGGTGAAGTGGCGGTGAAGTCAGGTGAAGTATGAGGCTGCGGAACGGCGTCCAACGCCCGTCCGACTGCGGCTCAACGGTAGTTGAGCCGTCATCAGTTGGGGAGGGCGCACGCGGATTTCATCCGAACGAGCTATCAAGTTGTGACGTTGACACCTCGGTGTCAGCGCCCTCCCCGTCTTCATCTGCTACGACGTCCCGTCTCCGGCGTCGCTCCCGTCAGCGGCGCGTCACGAGCACTTCGTCCCGGCGGCCGGCAGCGTGCCCTCGGTGAGGTACGCGGCGTAGGCGGCGTCGATGCAGCCGTTGTCCTTGCCGAAGGCGCCGTGCCCCTCGCCGACCCGGGTCAGCAGGGTGGCGTTGGCGAAGCCCTTGGCGAGCGACTCGGCGGCCGCGTACGGGGTGGCCGGGTCACCAGTGGAGCCGACCACCAGGATCGGGGCGGCGCCCTCGGCCCGGACGGTGTGCGGCTTCTCGGGCGTCTTGAACGGCCAGCTCACGCAGGAGCCCTCGTTGAAGTCCTCCACGGTGACGTCCTTGCTGAACAGCGGCGCCTCCTGCTTGAGCTTCTGCACGGCCGCCTGCGCCTGCTCGGGGGTCGGGGCCGCCGAGGCGCCGTCAGCGCAGCGGATCGCGACGCGGGACTCCTCCTCCGCGCTGTAGTGGCCCTTCTCGTCGCGGCCGTTGGACTCGTCGGCGAGCAGCAGGAAGAGGTTGCCCTGGCCGAGCTTCATCCCCTCGATGAGGGTGTATCGCAGCGCCTGCCAGGCGGTCTTCTCGTCGCCGTAGAGGACGTGCGTGACCGCGGTCCAGGCGAGGCTGCTGCCGACCTTCCGGCCGTCCTTGGTGGCCAGCGGCTTGTTGCGCAGGCCGTCGAGGAAGTCGGCGGCCTTCTTGGCGGCCTTGCTGGAGGACTTGCCGAGCGGGCACTCGTCGGCGTGGTTCTCGACGCAGTCGACGGCGAAGCGCTCGAAGGACTTCTCGAAGCCGATGATCTGGTCGATGTTGCTGTCGAGGTTGCCCTGGGCCGGGTCGACGGCGGCGTCGAGGATCATCCGCCCGGTGCTCTTCGGGAACTCCTCGGCGTAGATGGCGCCGAGGTAGGTGCCGTAGGAGATGCCCAGGTAGTTGAGCTTCTGGTCGCCGACGGCGGCGCGCAGCACGTCCAGGTCGCGGGCGGTGTTGCGGGTGCCGACGAAGGGCAGCAGCTTGCCGGACTTGGCCTGGCAGGCGGCGATGAAGTCGGCCCGGTGCTTCTCCGCCTGAGCCTTGGCCTCCGCCGGGTCCTCCGGACCGTCCTCGGCGTTGAGCGCGTCGCGCTGCTTGTCGTCCAGGCAGGACACCGGGGAGCTCTCGCCGGTGCCGCGCGGGTCGAAACCGACGATGTCGAAGCGGTTGTGCAGGGTGCCTTCGAACTGCTTTTCGCCGAACTTGACTGTCTCCACGCCGGAGCCGCCCGGGCCGCCCGGGTTGACCATCAGCGAGCCGAGCTTCTGGTCCTGCTTGGCGGCCGGGTTCTTGATCAGCGCGAGGTCGATGGCCTCGCCGGACGGGTTGGTGTAGTCGAGCGGCACGTGCAGCTTGCCGCACTTCATCAGGGAGATGTCGATCTTCGCCTCGGCCGCCTTGGCGTCCGGCGGGCAGGCGGCCCAGGTGATCTGCTGGCCGTAGAACGGCTTGAGCGCCGGGTCGTCGGCGCCGGTGGGCTTGACCGTCGGGGTGGGCGTCGGCGTCGCGGTCGGGGTGGCGGCGGCCGAGGTGGCGGCGGCGGACGGCGCGGCGGCGGCCTGGTCCTGGGCCGGCTTCTTGTCCCCGTTGCAGGCGGTGGTGAGGAGGAGGGTGCCGGCCGCGAGGGCGGTCAGCAGCAAGCGCGGGCGGGCGGCCCGATGAATCTTCATCGCACGTATGTACCACTCGGGGGTGACAGTTCGGATGCTGACCCCCCTTCGGGCCGCCCGCCGGGGAGGCGCTACCGGGTCAGAGCTCCCGGTGCACCTTGTGGTTGGCCGCCTGGGCGCGCGGGCGGACCACCAGCAGGTCGATGTTGACGTGCGAGGGCCGGGTGACCGTCCAGGCGACGGTGTCCGCGATGTCCTCGGAGGTGAGCGGTTCGGCGACGCCCGCGTACACCGCGGCCGCCTTGTCCTCGTCGCCGCGGAAGCGGGTCACCGCGAAGCCCTCGGACTTCACCATGCCCGGGGCGATCTCGATCACCCGGATGGGCTCCCCGCACAGCTCCAGCCGCAGCGTCGCGGCGATGGTGTGCGCGGCGTGCTTGGCCGCGACGTAGCCGCCGCCGCCCTCGTACGCGGCCAGCGCGGCGGTCGAGGAGAGCACCAGCACCGTGCCGTCCCCGCTCGCCCGCAGGGCCGGCAGCAGCGCCTGGGTCACGTGCAGCACGCCGAGCACGTTCACCTGGTACATGGCCATCCAGTCGGCCGGGTCGCCGTGCTCGACGGTCTCCGCGCCGATCGCCCCGCCGGCGTTGTTGACCAGCACGTCCACCCGGCCGACCGCGGCCGCGAAGGCGTCCACGGCGGCCCGGTCGGTCACGTCGAGGGTGTACGCGCGGCCGCCGATCTCCTTGGCCAGCGCCTCGATCCGGTCGGTCCGGCGGGCGGTCAGCACCACGTCGAAGCCCTCGGCGGCGAGGCGGCGGGCGGTCGCCGCGCCGATCCCGCTGCTCGCGCCGGTGACGACGGCCACCTTCTGCTCGGTCATTGCCACTCCTGACTGGGATATCCGGTCGTTTCGGCCGATCATCTCAAGGCGGCCGGGGCTCCGTCCCGGGGCTACATTGCGAAGGGAGTGGACCCGCCCGCCGACCCCGCGGAGGACCCCGTGACCAGCGCCGCACAGCCCGACCCGCGCCGCACCGAGTCGGGCTTCCCGTTCGAGCCGCTGTACGGACCGGAGGCCCTGGCGGGCTGGGACCCGGCGGAGCGGCTGGGCCGTCCGGGGGAGTACCCGTTCACCCGGGGGGTCTACCCGACGATGTACACCGGCCGGCCGTGGACCATGCGCCAGTACGCCGGGTTCGGCACCGCCGCCGAGTCCAACGCCCGCTACCGGCGGCTGATCGCCGGGGGCTCCACCGGTCTGTCGGTCGCCTTCGACCTGCCCACCCAGATGGGCTACGACTCGGACGCGCCGCTCGCCGCCGGCGAGGTCGGCAAGGTCGGGGTGGCGATCGACGGCGTCGAGGACATGGCGGTCCTCTTCGACGGCATCCCGCTCGGCGAGGTCTCCACCTCGATGACCATCAACGCGCCGGCCGCCCTGCTGCTGCTCCTCTACCAGCTGGTCGGCGAGGCCCGCGGGGTGCCGTCGGCGCGGCTCACCGGCACGGTGCAGAACGACGTGCTGAAGGAGTACATCGCCCGCGGGACGTACATCTTCCCGCCGCAGCCCTCGCTGCGGCTGGTCGCTGACCTGTTCCGGTACTGCCGGGCCGAGATCCCGCGCTGGAACACCATCTCGATCTCCGGCTACCACATGGCCGAGGCCGGGGCGACGCCCGCGCAGGAGGTCGCCTTCACGCTGGCCGACGGCATCGCGTACGTGCGCGCCGCGCTCGCCGCGGGCCTGGCGGTGGACGACTTCGCGCCCCGGCTGTCCTTCTTCTTCGTGGCCCGCACCACCCTGCTGGAGGAGGTCGCGAAGTTCCGGGCGGCCCGCCGGATCTGGGCCCGGGTGATGCGCGAGGAGTTCGGCGCCCGGGACCCGCGCTCGCAGATGCTGCGCTTCCACACCCAGACCGCCGGTGTCCAGCTCACCGCCCAGCAGCCCGAGGTGAACCTGGTCCGGGTCTCGGTGCAGGCGCTCGCCGCGGTGCTCGGCGGCACCCAGTCGCTGCACACCAACTCCTTCGACGAGGCGATCGCGCTGCCCACCGAGCAGGCCGCCCGGCTCGCCCTGCGCACCCAGCAGGTGCTCGCCTACGAGACCGACGTGACCGCCACCGTGGACCCGTTCGCCGGCTCGTACGTGGTGGAGTCGCTGACCGACGAGCTGGAGGCCGCCGCGCTGGCGCTGATGGGGCGGGTCGAGGAGCTGGGCGGCGCGGTGGCGGCGATCGAGGCGGGCTACCAGAAGGCGGAGATCGAGCGCAGCGCCTACCGGATCCAGCGGGAGACCGAGCTGGCCGCGGAGGCCGGCGGGCGGACGGTGGTCGGGGTCAACCGGTTCCGGCTGGCGGCGGAGGAGCTGGCGGCGGAGCCGGCGTACCGGCCGCTGCGGGTGGACCCGGCGGTCGAGGAGCGGCAGGTCGCCCGGCTGGCCCGGCTGCGCGCGGAGCGGGACGGGGCGGCGGTGGCCCGGGCGCTGGGCGAGCTGCGCCGGGCCGCCGGGGGCCCGGACAACGTGCTGTACCCGATGCGGACGGCGCTGGCCGCGCGGGCCACCGTCGGTGAGGTCTGCGACGCGCTGCGTGAGGTGTGGGGTCGGCATGTCCCGGTCGAACGCTTTTGAGCCAATGTTCGAATCGTCGGGGTCGTCCGCGACCGCCCCGGACCCGCCTGACGGCCCGTCAACCCTCGCCCCGGGGCCGCCCGTGACCTTGATCGCCGATGGTCGTTGCACAGGGCAGGCACCATGGGGAAGGCGGGCGAAACAAGATGTCATACCCACCATCTCGGCCGGTATGCGCCCATCCGGGCATTGATTCTCGGGAAGTCGGGCCAAATCCCCCCAACAGCCCTACTCTTGTTGAGATGAACCGTCGTGATTCCGCCCACTCGGCCGTCACCCTCACCGCTGCCCGCCCGGCCGCCGGTCTCCGCGACCGGGTCCGCGCGCTGGAGCCCGAGCTGATCGCCTTCCGGCGGGACCTGCACCGGCACCCGGAGCTGGGCCGCCAGGAGTTCCGTACCACCGGCAAGCTGCGCGACCGCCTGGTCGCGGCCGGCCTCGCCCCGCGGATCCTCCCGGGCGGCACCGGAATGATCGTCGACATCGTTCCCGAGGGCACTCCGCGCGGAGCCGAGTTCCTGGCCTTCCGGGCCGACATCGACGCCCTCCCGATCGACGACGCCAAGACCGACGTCCCCTACCGTTCGTCCGTCCCCGGCCGGGCCCACGCCTGCGGCCACGACGTGCACACCTCGGTCGTGCTGGGCGCCGCGCTGGTGCTCGCCGAGGCGGCCCGCAGCGGCGAGCTGAACCGTCCGGTCCGGCTGGTCTTCCAGCCCGCCGAGGAGGTCATGCCGGGCGGCGCGCTGGACGTCATCGCGGCCGGCGGCATGGAGGGCGTCGGGCGGATCTTCGCGGTGCACTGCGACCCGAAGGTGGAGGTCGGCCGGATCGGCCTGCGGGTCGGGGCGATCACCTCGGCCTGCGACCGCCTGGTGCTCCACCTGGACGGGCCCGGCGGCCACACCGCGCGTCCGCACCTGACCACCGACCTGGTCACCGCGATCGCCCGGACGGCCGCCGAGCTGCCGGCCGCGCTGGCCCGCCGGATGGACCCGCGCTGGGGCGTCTCGCTGGTCTGGGGGCGGATCGCCGCGGGGTCCGCGCCGAACGTCATCCCGCAGCACGCCGAGCTGGAGGGCACCGTCCGCTGCCTGGAGCTGGCCGGCTGGCGGGAGGCGCCGGACCTGCTGCACGAGCTGATCGCCAAGCTCGCCGAGACCCACCGCGCCAAGTGGACGCTGGACTACCACCGGGGGGTGCCGCCGGTGGTCAACGAGGCGGTCTCGGTCGACCTGCTGGAGACGGCGATGACGGCGCGGTTCGCCCGCGGCGGCCGCCCGGCGGTGGAGGACACCGAGCAGTCGCTCGGCGGCGAGGACTTCTCCTGGTACCTGGAGCACGCCCCCGGCGCGCTGGCCCGGCTGGGTGTGCGCGCCCCCGGCGACACCACCGTCCGCGACCTGCACCAGGGCCGCTTCGACGTGGACGAGCGGGCCATCGCGATCGGCGTGGAGCTGTTCGCGGCGCTGGCGCTGGAGCCCGACACGCTCTGAGACGCGGTGGGACGAGCCGAACCGGACACTCATCTCGGGTGTCCGGTTTGTCGTAAACCTGGCTTTATTTCTGGTTACGTAGACTGGGCTGCGCCAGATTCCACCACGGTTTGATAACAACCCGAATGCTCCGGCGGCCCGTAACACAACCGTGTTCTACGCGCGTTACGGTGGCGTCCGACCACGCTAATCGGGTGCGTGTGAGAAGGAGATACTCCCTTGCGCCGTTCCATTAAGCTCGCCGCGGTTGTGCTCTCGGGTTCCCTGGGCATCGCCTCGCTCGCCGCTTGCGGCGCAAAGAGCAACGACACCTCCGCCTCTTCCGGCTCCTCCGAGGGCGGCCTGAAGGTCGGTATGGCCTACGACATCGGCGGTCGTGGCGACCAGTCGTTCAACGACTCCGCCGCGCGCGGCCTGGACAAGGCCAAGAGCGAGCTCGGTGTCGCCGTCACCGAGGCCGACGCCAAGACCGGTGAGGCCGAGGCCGACAAGGAGACCCGCCTCAAGAACCTGGTCACCGCCGGCTACAACCCGATCATCGCGGTCGGCTTCGTGTACCAGTCGGCCGTCGAGAAGGTCGCCAAGGAGAACCCGAACACCAAGTTCGCGATCATCGACTCGGCCTCCGAGACCCAGCCGAGCAACGTCACCTCGCTGACCTTCTCGGAGCAGGAGGGCTCGTACCTGGCCGGTGTGGCCGCCGCCCTCAAGTCCAAGAACAAGCACGTCGGCTTCATCGGCGGCGTCCAGTCCGAGCTGATCAAGAAGTTCGAGGCCGGCTACCGCGCGGGCGTCAAGTCCGTCGACCCGCAGATGCCGGTCGAGGTCACCTACCTGACCACCCCGCCGGACTTCTCCGGCTTCGCCGCCCCGGACAAGGGCAAGGAAGCCGCGCAGGGCCAGATCGACAAGAAGGCCGACGTCATCTACACCGCCGCCGGCTCCTCCGGCAACGGTGCCATCGAGGCCGTCGCCAACACCGCCGGCGCCCTGGCCATCGGTGTCGACTCCGACCAGGCCGCCCAGCCGGCCCTGGCGAAGTACAAGAACAGCATCATGACCTCGATGGTGAAGAACGTCGACAAGGCCGTCTTCGCCTACATCGAGTCCGCCAAGAAGGGCACCCCCTTCACCGGCGTGAAGAACTTCGACCTCAAGGCCGACGGTGTCTCGCTGGCCACCACCGGTGGCAAGATCGACGACATCAAGGCGAAGCTCGACGAGGCCGCCAACGCCATCAAGAACGGTCAGACCACCGTTCCGACCGACCCGTCGAAGCTCGGCTAAGGGCTCGACCGGACGTCGCTGCCGCTGCCGTCTGCCCGGCAGCGCCATGATGGACGCAACATCAGGGAGGGGCCCGGAAGGGTGCGCTCAGTGCGTACCCCCGGGCCCCGTCCCGTCCCCCCACGTTTTTCGCTTTTGGCCCTCCAGCGCAACGACGCGCCTCCAGACCACCAGGAGATCGCCATCACCGCATCCGACCCCGCCCTGAACCAGGGCGGTACCCCCAGCGCGGGGACGGCGACACCGGCCGTCGAACTGCGCGGCATCACCAAGCGCTTCCCCGGCGTCGTGGCCAACCACGACATCAACCTCACCGTCCGCACCGGCACCGTGCACGCCCTCATGGGCGAGAACGGCGCCGGCAAGTCGACGCTGATGAAGATCCTCTACGGCATGCAGAAGCCGGACGAGGGCACCATCGCGATCAACGGCGAGCTGTGCGAGTTCGGCACCCCGGGCGAGGCCATCGCGCGCGGCATCGGCATGGTGCACCAGCACTTCATGCTCGCCGACAACCTCACCGTCCTGGAGAACGTCGTCCTCGGCGGCGAGCACCTGTACGGCATCGGGGCGAGGGCCAAGGCGAAGATCAAGGAGATCTCCGACCAGTACGGCCTGGGCGTGCGCCCGGACGCCCTGGTCGAGGACCTCGGCGTGGCCGACCGCCAGCGCGTCGAGATCCTCAAGGTGCTCTTCCGCGGCGCCAAGATCCTCATCCTCGACGAGCCCACGGCCGTGCTCGTGCCGCAGGAGGTCGACGCGCTGTTCGACAACCTGCGCGAGCTGAAGTCCGAGGGCGTCACCGTCATCTTCATTTCCCACAAGCTGCACGAGGTGCTCTCGGTCGCCGACGCGATCAGCGTCATCCGCCGCGGCACCACCGTGGGCGACGCCGACCCGAAGAGCGTCACCGCCCGTCAGCTCGCCGAGCTGATGGTCGGCGCCGAGCTGCCCTCCCCGGAGAGCCGCGAGTCGACCGTCACCACCGACGAGATGCTGACCGTCGAGGGCCTGCGGATCGCCAAGACCGACGCCGAGGGCATCGAGCGCGTCGTCCTGGACGACATCTCGCTGCGCATCCACAAGGGTGAGATCCTCGGTATCGCCGGTGTCGAGGGCAACGGTCAGGCCGAACTGGTCGAGGCCATCATGGGCATGCTGCCGCTGGACGGCGGCACCGTCACCCTGGACGGCAAGGACCTCTCCGGCACCCTCACCCGGGCCCGCCGCGAGGCCGGCATCGGCTACATCCCCGAGGACCGCCACCGGCACGGCCTGCTGCTGGAGGCCCCGCTCTGGGAGAACCGGATCCTCGGCCACGTCACCGAGCGCCCCAACTCCAAGGGCGTGCTGCTCGACCCGGCCGCCGCCCGCAAGGACACCCAGCGGATCGTCGACGAGTACGACGTCCGCACCCCCGGCATCGAGGTCACCGCGGCCTCCCTCTCCGGCGGCAACCAGCAGAAGCTGATCATCGGCCGCGAGATGAGCCACGACCCCAAGCTGCTGATCGCCGCCCACCCCACCCGCGGTGTGGACGTCGGCGCCCAGGCGCAGATCTGGGAGCACATCCGGGTCGCCCAGCGGGCCGGCCTCGCCGTGCTGCTGATCTCCGCCGACCTCGACGAGCTGATCGGCCTCTCCGACACCATCCGGGTGATCTACCGCGGCCGCCTGGTCGCCGACGCCGACCCGGCCACGGTGACCGCCGAGGACCTCGGCACCGCGATGACCGGTGCCGCCCGCGGCCACATCGAATCGGAGCCGGAGGCCGTCGCCGAGGCGCAGGCCCTCGCCGCCGAGGGCACCGAGGCCGAGCAGTCCGGCCCGTCCGACGCCGCTCCGTCCGACGCCGCTTCGTCCGACACCCCCAGCGACACCGCCGACGACCAGCAGGCGGGGGAGTAGCCACATGACCAGTCCCAAGCCCGCCGCTGCCAAGCCCTCGCTGGCGCAGCGGATCAGCGGCGAGAAGATCGTGCTCGCCCTGGCGGCCCCGGTGCTCGCCGTCGTCCTGTCCGTCGTGATCTGCTCGCTGCTGCTCGCGACCTCGGGCAAGAACCCGTTCGACGCCTGGAACGTGATGATCACGTACGGCACCAAGTCGGACGGCCAGGTGGCCATCCTCAACCGGTCCACCACGTACTACCTGGCCGCCGCGGCCGCCGCCTTCGGCTTCCGGATGAACCTCTTCAACATCGGTGTCGAGGGCCAGTACAAGGTCGCCGCGCTGTTCGCCGCGTTCGTCGGCAGCCAGGTGGACCTGCCGGCGATCATCCAGATCCCGCTGCTGCTGCTGACCGCGATGCTGGTCGGCGGCATGTGGGCGGCCATCGCCGGTCTGCTGAAGGTCTACCGCGGCGTCAGCGAGGTCATCTCGACCATCATGCTGAACTCGATCGCCACCGCGGTCGTCGGCCTGCTGCTCGTCCCCGGCATCTTCGCGCCGGAGAAGGGCACCACCAGCAACTCGATCCAGACCTCCCCGATCTCCGAGTCCAGCCACTTCTTCGCGCTCAACACCGACGGCGGGCCGCTCTACGGCTTCATCGTCATCGCGATCGTGGTCGGCGTGGCCTTCCAGCTCACCCTGAACCGCACCCGGTTCGGCTTCGACCTGCGCGCCACCGGCCGCTCGGAGTCCGCGGCCACCGCGTCCGGCGTCAACGTCAAGCGCATGGTCATCACCTCGATGGTGGTCTCCGGTGCGCTGGCCGGTCTGATCGGCCTGCCCGAGCTGATGCAGAACTCGTACTACTTCGGCCAGAGCTTCCAGGCGGGCCTCGGCTTCCTGGGCATCTCGGTCGCCCTGCTGGGCCGCAACAGCCCGATCGGCATGGTCTTCGCCGCCCTGCTCTTCGCCTTCCTCGACGCCACCGGCTCGCAGCTGCCGCTGCCGCAGAACGGGGAGTTCCCGTTCGAGATCGTCGACGTCATGAAGGGCACCATCGTCATCTGCGTCGTCGTCGCGTACGAGCTGGTCCGCCGCTACGGCCTGAAGCGCCAGCAGCAGAAGGTCGGCGCCGAACTCGCCGCCCAGGCCGCCGCCGCGGCCGCCCAGAAGAAGGAGGTCTCCGCATGAGCACCGCGACCGCTGTTCGCGCGAAGACGCCCGGCGGCGCGCCCGCCAAGAAGCGCAAGCTGTCCTGGCCGGTGGTGCTGCTGCTGATCGCGGGCGCCCTCGTGCTGTTCTCCGCCGTCGGCATGATCACCGACAACCACTCGCTGACCTCCTCCGGTCAGATCACCGCGGCGCTCGGCGCGGCGGTCCCGATCGGCATGGCCGGTCTCGGCGGTCTCTGGTCCGAGCGGGCCGGCATCGTCAACATCGGCCTCGAAGGCATGATGGTCGCCGGCACCTTCTGCGGTGCCTGGGGCGGCTACCTGGTCAACCCCTGGTTCGGCCTGGTGGCCGGCATGCTCGGCGGCGCGCTGGGCGGTCTGCTGCACGCGGTCATCACGGTGACCTTCGGCGTCGACCACATCGTCTCCGGCGTCGGCATCAACCTGCTGATCCCCGGCATCTGCGCGTACGTCAACCGGATCTACTACAAGGACTACATCGCCTTCGGCGCCGGTGCGAACCAGTCGCCGCCGGCCGATCCGCTGCCGTACATCACCATCCCCGGGCTGTCCTCCGGCCTGAAGGACATCGAGGCGCACCACTGGTTCCTGGTCTCCGACGTCGCCGGCGTGCTCGGCGGCCTGGTCACCAACCTGTCGGTGGTCGTGGTGCTGGCCGGCGCGCTGATCGTGGGCAGCTACTTCGCCCTCTGGCGGACCGTGTTCGGCCTGCGGCTGCGCTCCTGCGGTGAGAACCCGACCGCCGCCGAGTCGCTGGGCGTCAACGTCTACAAGTACAAGTACCTGGCGGTCATCGCCTCCGGTGCCTTCGCCGGCCTCGGTGGCGCGTACCTCTCGCTGGTCGCCGCGCACTTCTACAAGGACGGCCAGACCCTCGGCCGCGGCTTCATCGGCCTCGCGGCGATGATCTTCGGCAACTGGATGCCGGGCGGCCTCGCCATCGGCGCCGGCCTGTTCGGCTTCACCGACAGCCTCCAGCTGCGCGACCCGGAGTCGGTCCACGTGCTGATCCTGGTCGTCGCCATCGCGATGGTCCTGCTGGCGCTGTGGCACGTGTACCGCCGGAAGCTGACCGCCGCGGCGATCACCGCCGTGGTCTCGGCCGGCCTGTTCACCTGGTACTTCACCACCGACGAGGTGCAGCGTCCGCTGATCGTCGCCACGCCGTACGTGATCACCCTGGTGGTGCTCTCGCTGGCCTCGCAGCGGCTGCGGCCGCCGAAGGCCGACGGTCAGATCTACCGCAAGGGGCAGGGCAAGTGACGTCCGCGGGCCCGGCCGCGGGGGCGTCCGACGCGGTCGTCGACTGGGAGGCGCTGCGGGCGGCGGCGCGCGAGGCGATGAGCCACGCGTACGCGCCGTACAGCAAGTTCCCGGTCGGCGCCGCCGCCCTGGTGGACGACGGCCGGGTGGTCACCGGCTGCAACGTCGAGAACGCCTCGTACGGGCTCGCCCTGTGCGCCGAGTGCGGCCTGGTCTCCACGCTGCACGCCACCGGCGGCGGCCGGCTGACCGCGTTCACCTGCGTGGACGGGGCCGGCGAGCTGCTGATGCCGTGCGGCCGCTGCCGCCAGCTGCTGTACGAGCACGGCGGGCCGCAGCTGCTGATCGAGCTGCCGTCCGGTGTGCGCCCGATGAGCGAGGTCCTGCCCGACGCGTTCGGGCCGGAGCGGCTCTAGCACTGCCGTTTGTTACGCGCGTAGAGTGTCGCGAGTTGGGCCTTACCGGCCCAACTCGCGACACTCTTCGCTTTCTTCGCCTGTGAACCCCTCTTGGAGCAAGCCATGGACGCCATCTCCGTCATCAGGACCAAGCGCGACCGCGGAGAGCTGAGCGACGCTCAGATCGACTGGGTCATCGACGCCTACACCCGCGGCGAGGTCGCCGACGAGCAGATGTCCGCCCTGGCCATGGCCATCCTGCTGAACGGCATGAACCTCCGGGAGATCAGCCGCTGGACCGACGCGATGATCCGTTCCGGCGTCCGGATGGACTTCTCCTCGCTCGCCCAGCCCACCAGCGACAAGCACTCCACCGGCGGCGTCGGCGACAAGATCACCCTGCCGCTCGCCCCGCTGGTCGCCGCCTGCGGCGCCGCCGTTCCGCAGCTCTCCGGCCGCGGCCTCGGCCACACCGGCGGCACCCTCGACAAGCTGGAGTCCATCCCCGGCTGGCGGGCCCTGCTCTCCAACGAGGAGATGCTGGACGTGCTCGGCTCCACCGGCGCCGTCATCTGCGCCGCCGGCGACGGCCTCGCCCCCGCCGACAAGAAGCTGTACGCGCTGCGCGACGTCACCGGCACCGTCGAGGCGATCCCGCTGATCGCCTCCTCGATCATGTCCAAGAAGATCGCCGAGGGGACGGGCGCGCTCGTCCTCGACGTCAAGGTCGGCTCCGGCGCCTTCATGAAGAACATCGACGACGCCCGCGAGCTCGCCCGCACCATGGTCGGCCTCGGCACCACCGCCGGCGTCAACACCGTCGCCCTGCTCACCGACATGTCCACCCCGCTCGGCCTCACCGCCGGCAACGCGCTGGAGGTCCGCGAGTCGGTCGAGGTGCTGGCCGGCGGCGGCCCCGCCGACGTCGTCGAGCTCACCCTCGCGCTCGCCCGCGAGATGCTCGCCGCGGCCGGCGTGCACGGCAAGGACCCGGCCGACGCGCTGCGCGACGGCTCCGCGATGGACCACTGGCGCCGCATGATCGCCGCCCAGGGCGGCGACGTCGACGCCCCGCTGCCGGTCGCCCGCGAGCAGCACGTCATCCCGGCCCCGGCCTCCGGCGTGCTCACCACCCTGGACGCCTACGCGATCGGCGTCAGCGCCTGGCGCCTGGGCGCCGGCCGCGCCCGCAAGGAGGACCCGGTGCAGGCGGGCGCCGGCATCGAGATGCACGCCAAGCCCGGCGACACCGTGGTGGCCGGCCAGCCCCTGCTGACCCTGCACACCGACACCCCGGAGCGCTTCGACTACGCCGTCGAGGCCCTCACCGGCGGCATCGAGGTCGCCCCCGCCGGCACCCCGTTCACCCCGACCCCGATCATCCTCGACCGCATCGCCTGACGGCTGCTCGGCTGATCCCGCTCCGAACCGCGCCGGTCGCCCGACCGGCGCGGTTCGGCCGTTCCCGGGCCCGGGAGGCGCTCGTCAGGTGGCGGCGGTGAGGATGAGCTTGAGGACCTCGTCGGGGGCGTCGGGGGTGAGGACGAGGGGGGCCATGGTGGTCTCCGGTGATTCCACTGGGTCGTATCCGCCGGTTCGGATCACTTTTCCGGGTGAGCGGCTCGGTGCAGACCGGCGATGAATGCCGCGCCCTCGGGATACACCACGCCGCGCTCGCCGCGGGCCAGGGCCTCGTCGACCTCCCGTTCCCGAGCCTGCCAGGCCGGGCTCCGGAACCAGGCCTGGTCGTCGGCGGAATCACCGGGCTCCGGTTGCGGGGTCCCGGGCGGGTCGGGCGGGTTGGCCATGGCGGAGGTCCGCCCGCGCGGTGCGTCGGCAGGCGAGTGGCGAGCCGTCAGCGCGTCGTCGGGAGGCCGCTGCGGTGGGCGGCGTGGGCCTGGTGGGTGGCGTAGAGGGTGACAGCGGCGGCGAGGGCCGTGGCGGTGAGGCCGATGGTGGCGGCACCGGGCCAGCCGGTGGCGTGGTAGGCGTCGGCGCCGATGGTGCCGCCGAGGCTGTTGCCCAGGTAGTAGGCGATCAGGTAGAGCGCGGAGGCCTGGGCGCGGCCCTCGGTGGCGGTGCGGCCGACGGCCGCCGAGGCGGTGGCGTGGCCGGCGAAGAAGCCGGCGGTGATCAGCACCAGGCCGAGCAGCGCGCAGAGCAGCGAGTCGGCGAGCGAGAGCAGCAGTCCGGCGGTGGTCGAGCCGATCGCGACGTACAGCGCGCCGCGGCGGCCGAGCCGGCCGGCCAGGCGTCCGGCGGCGGCCGAGGTGCCGGTGCCGACCAGGTAGACCACGAAGATCGAGGCGGCCACCGACTCCGGCAGGTGGAAGGGTGCGGAGACCAGCCGGTAGCCGATGGTGTTGTAGACCGCGCCGAAGACGGCCATGAAGAGCAGGCCGAGCGCGTACAGCCGCAGCAGCAGCGGGTTGCGCAGGTGCCGTCCGACGGTGCGGGCGAGGGCGCGGGCGTCCACCGGGGCCGGGGTGAAGTGGCGGGCGGCGGGGATCAGCAGCCGGAAGGCGAGTGCGGCGAGCAGGGCGAGGGCGGCGGAGGCGGCGAGGCCCCAGCGCCAGCCGAGGCCGGCCGCGACCCAGCCGGAGACCAGTCGGCCGCCCATGCCGCCGATGCTGTTGCCGGCCACGTACAGGCCCATCGCGCCGGCCAGTGCGGACGGGTGGATCTCCTCGGCGAGGTAGGCCATCGCGGTGGCGGGCAGGCCGGCGAGGGCGGCGCCCTGGAGGGCGCGGAGCACGACCAGGGTGGTGAGGTCGGGCGCGAGCGGCAGGGCGAGGGCGAGGGTGGCGGCGGCGAGGGTGGAGGCCGTCATCACGGCGGTGCGGCCGTAGCGGTCGGAGAGCGCGCTGGCGGGGAGCAGGGCGAGCGCGAGGCCGAGGGTGGCGGCGGAGGCCGTCCAGCTGGCCTGACCCGGAGTGAGGCCGAGGTCGTCCGAGAGGATCGGGAGCAGGCCCTGGGTGGAGTAGAGGAGGACGAAGGTCGCGATCCCGGCGGCGAACAGCGCGAGGTTGGCGCGGCGGAAGGCGCGGCTGCCGGCCCGGAGGCGGTCGTCCGGGCGGTCGTCCGGGCGGTCGTCCGGGCGGTTGTCCTGCGGGGAGGACGGCTGGGCGAGGGCGTCCGGTGCGGTCACGGACGCCTTGGTACTGGAGGGCTGCATGACGTCGACGGTAGGACGGTCCGACTGATGCGTCCAATGCATGAGCGGCGGATAATTCATACGCAGCCGCATCAGCGGAGCGTATGGCGGATGACGTAGGGCGGAATGTCGAGATGACCGGTACTGGCGACGAGCCCGCCCGGCTCGCCGAGCTGGGGCCCGACCTGCCGGCGGCGCAACTCGCCCCGCGGCTGGCGCAGTTCGCGGCCGTGGCGCGGCTGGAGCACGTGACGCAGGCGGCGGCGCTGCTGGGGGTGCCGCAGCCGACGCTGTCCCGGGCGGTGGCCCGGCTGGAGGCGGAGCTGGGGGTGGACCTGCTGGCCCGTCAGGGACGGACGGTCCGGCTGACCCGGGCGGGCCGGCTGCTGCTCGCCTCGGTGGAGCGGGCGCTGGCCGAGGTCGAGCGCGGCGCCGAGGCGGCCCGGGCGGAGGCGGACCCGGCGACCGGGCGGGTGGTGTTCGGCTTCCTGCACACCATGGGGACGGACGCCGTCCCGGCGCTGCTGCGGGACTTCCGGGCGGCGCACCCGCAGGTGCGGTTCCAGCTGGTGCAGGACTACGTGGGCGCGATGCTGGGCCGGCTGCGGGCGGGGGAGTTGGACCTCTGCCTGGTCGCGCCGGTGCCGGACGGCGACCCGGCGCTGGTGGCCCGCCGGCTGGACGAGCAGCGGTTGCACCTGGCGGTCCCGGCGGACCACCGGCTGGCCGGGCGGCGACGGATCCGGCTGGCGGAGGTGGCCGAGGACCCGTTCGTCGGCCTGGAGCGCGGGTACGGGCTGCGGGCGATCACCGACGGGTTCTGCGCGGAGGCCGGGTTCGTGCCGCGGATCGCGTTCGAGGGGGAGGAGGCGGAGACGCTGCGCGGGCTGGTGGCGGCCGGGCTCGGGGTGGCGCTGCTGC
Source organism: Kitasatospora sp. NPDC093806 (assembly GCF_040683335.1). Taxonomy (NCBI): domain Bacteria; kingdom Bacillati; phylum Actinomycetota; class Actinomycetes; order Kitasatosporales; family Streptomycetaceae; genus Kitasatospora; species Kitasatospora sp. NPDC093806. The sequence continues at coordinate 73,863 of NZ_JBFBDO010000019.1, read as the reverse complement.
CGCCCGCGCTGGTGCCGCGGCCGGGGGTGGTGGAGCTGGAGGTGACGGCGCCGCGCGCCCGGCGGGCGATCGGGCTGGCCTGGGCGGCGGGGCGGCCGCTGACCCCGCCGGCGGCGGCGTTCCGGGACTTCGTGCTGTCGCGGCGGGGGCGGCTGCTGGCGCACGACTGAGCGGGCGCGCCCCTGCGCCGATCGGACGATCATGTGGTCGTCGGATGACCGGCGAGTGACTGGCGAGTAGGTTGCCCGGATCGTCCGTTTGGTGGAATTCCCGGTGGACATTGGACGATTCGGCCCAGCGAACGGTGGCCTGTCTACGCGCGTAGGAGCTACACTCCCGCAATGGAGAACCAGATCCCCGTCACCACCGCGGGCACCGGCCCCCGGATCCCCAGCCCCGACCAGATCGCCCGCGCCCCGAAGGTGCTCCTGCACGACCACCTCGACGGCGGCCTCCGCCCCGAGACCGTGGTCGAGCTGGCCGCCGCCGTCGGCTACCAGGGCCTCCCCAGCACGGACCCCAAGGAGCTCGGCGAGTGGTTCCGCGAGGCCGCCGACTCCGGCTCGCTGGTCCGCTACCTGGAGACCTTCGCCCACACCTGCGCCGTCATGCAGACCCGTGAGGCCCTGATCAAGGTCGCCGCCGACTGCGCCGAGGACCTCGCCGCCGACGGCGTCGTCTACGCCGAGGTCCGCTACGCGCCCGAGCAGCACCTGGAGCGCGGCCTGACCCTCGACGAGGTCGTCGAGGCGGTCCAGGAGGGCTTCCGGCTCGGCGAGGCCAACGCCCGCGCCGCCGGCCACCGCATCCGGATCGGCACCCTGATCACCGCGATGCGGCACGCCGCCCGCTCCCAGGAGATCGCCGAGCTGGCCAACCGCCACCGCGACGCGGGCGTCGTCGGCTTCGACATCGCCGGCGCCGAGGCGGGCTACCCCCCCACCCGCCACCAGGCCGCCTTCGACTACCTCAAGGGCGAGAACAACCACTTCACCATCCACGCGGGCGAGGCCTTCGGCCTGCCGTCGATCTGGGAGGCCCTGCAGTGCTGCGGCGCCGACCGGCTCGGCCACGGCGTGCGGATCGTCGACGACATCACGGTCAACGAGGACGGCTCGGTGGAGCTCGGCCGGCTGGCCGCGTACGTGCGTGACAAGCGCATCCCGCTGGAGATGTGCCCCACCTCCAACCTCCAGACGGCGGCGGCGACTTCGTACGCCGAGCACCCGATCGGGCTGCTCAGCCGGCTGAAGTTCCGGGTCACCGTGAACACCGACAACCGCCTGATGAGCGGCACCAGCATGAGCCGCGAGTTCGAGCACCTGGTGGAGGCCTTCGGCTACACGCTGGGCGACATGGAGTGGTTCACCGTGAACGCGATGAAGTCGGCGTTCCTGCCGTTCGACGAGCGGCTCGCGATGATCAACGACGTGATCAAGCCGGGCTACGCCGAGCTCAAGGCGGAGTGGCTGTTCAGCACCGGCGGCTGAAGCGTCGGTCGGCGTCTCGTCGGCGCCTCGTGGGCGCCTCGTCGGCGCCTCGTCGTGGGGTCGGATGAACGGCCTTTTCCCGCAAGGGAATCGGCGTTCATCCGACTACTCGCTCGGCTGGGTGAACGGCCGTTGATCCTCGTGCGATCCAATCACTACGGTGTGCCAGTCATTGCTGACAGGCCGTGGCGGACGGATCCCGTCGCGCCGGAGGAACGTGTCGGCCACCGACGAGGACCCAAGGGGACGAACCACATGAAGCAGGCCACTCTGAAGGCCGCCGGCACCGCCGCGCTCGGCATCGCGATCGCCGCGGTCGGCGCCGGCGGCGCGTCCGCCGCCCCCGCGTCCGCCACCGGGGGCCTCGGGCTGCCGACCAACCTGCTGACCAACCCGGCCGCCACCAGCGCGCTCACGGACGCCGCGGGCAAGCTGCCGGTCGCCGACAAGGTCAGCGGCACGCTCGGCACCCTCGCCCCCAGCGCGGGCCAGGCCGCCGCCCCGGTCGCGGGCGCCACCGGCAACCGGGCCGGCGTGCCCAGCGTGCCGGGCCTCGACAAGACCCCGCTCGGCGGGCTGACCGGCGCCCTCCCGCTCCCGGGCCTGGGCGGCTGATCCGTCGCTCTTCGCGGAGCCGAAGGGGCCGCCCGCTCCCGCTGGGAGTGGGCGGCCCCTTCGTTGTGCCTGGCGTCACGGCTCCTGCGGGAGCAGCAGCCAGAGCGCCAGGTAGATCAGGAACTGCGGGCCGGGCAGCAGGCAGGAGGCCAGGAAGATGAGGCGGACGGTCCACGGGGTGAGCCCGAACCGCTCGGCGATCCCGGCGCAGACGCCGGCGATGACGCGGTTGTGGCGGGGGCGGGCGAGGCGGCTCATGGTGAACTCCGTTGCTGTGGTGGCGCCGGTGACCGGTCCCTCCGGCTGGCGTACTTCCATGCTCCGCCGCCGGCCCGCCCGATTCCTCCGCCCGCAAGCCGATCCCGCCCCTGACCTGCGTCACCGCTGAGCGGTACCGCCTCTCAGGGTCCCGCTCAGGGTCGCCCCCGAGATTGCCGCCGCCGCGAAGCGGGAAGCGGCTCGGGTGGTTGCGCAGGAAGTCGGACCGGCCGACTTCCTGTGCGGGGTCCGGGCCCCGGCCCGTCGGTTCCCCGCCTCCGGCCCCCCGGTTCCGCGCCTCCGCCTCCCTGGTCCGCTGGCTCTCGCCGGACCGGCCCCTCGGCCCCGGCTTCCTGGCCCCCGGCCGCCGCCCCGCGGGCTCTTGGCAGACCGGCCACCGGTTCCCCGGCCTCTCGGCTCTCCGCCCCCGGTCCCGCGTCGGCGAGCGGGCAGTGGGTGGGGTGCGGAGTGGGCTGGGCGGTTGCGCAGGAAGTCGGACCGGCCGACTTCCTGTGCGGGCCCTGGCCTTTGGCCCCCGGCTCCCCGCCCCCGGACCCCCGCCCCCGGCTCCCCGCCCCCGGCCCCCGTTCCCTGCCTCCCCGTGTCGGCGAGTGGGCAGTGGGTGGGGTGTGGACCGCGGCGGGCGGTTGCACAGGAAGTCGGATCGGCCGACTTCCTGTGCGGGGCCCGGGCCCCGGCCTGCCGGCTTCCGGCAGGCCGGCCCCCGCGCATTGGCGAGCGGGGGAGGGGGTGGGGTGCGGAGGGGGCGGGGGCTGCGTAGGAAGTCGGATGGGCCGACTTCCTACGCGCGGACCTCGCGGGGCTCGCGGACGTCCGGCCCGGGCCCGTGCCGGGCAGGTCGCGGCACGAGGACGACCATGCCGAGGGCGTGGGCGCGGGCGGCTGCACAGGAAGTCGGATGGGCCGACTTCCTGTGCAACCCCGGCCCGCGCCGGTCACGGTACGAGGACGACCTTGCCGAGGTTGCGGCGCTGTTCGATGAGGGCGTGGGCGCGGGCCGCCTCGGCCAACGGGATCTCCCCGTGGACGGCGGGGCGGAGGGTGCCGGCCGCGTGCAGCCGCCAGAGGTCGCGCTGCCAGTGGGCGTAGCGCTCGGGGTGGCCGGTGGCGATCGCCCGCATCTGGAAGCCGATCACCGAGGCGCCGCGGACGAGGAGTTCGTAGGCATCGACGGTGCCGCCGCCGGAGCTGTAGGCGACCAGTCGGCCGCCGGTCGCGAGCGCGCGGACGGCGGGGGTGAGCAGCTCGCCGCCGACGCCGTCGAGGATCACGTCGTACGGGCCGCCCCAGTCGGCGTCCTCGTAGTGCACCACCTCGTCGGCGCCGAGGGCGCGGACGAAGTCGGCCTTGGCGGGGCTGCTCACGGCGGCGACGACGCGGCCCGCGCCGCCGGCCCGGGCGCACTGGAGGGCGAGCGTGCCGACGCCGCTGGCGGCCGCGGTGACCAGGACGGACTCGCCCGGTTCGACGCGGGCGGCCTCGTGGGCGCCGCGGGCGACGAGCCCGCTGCGGACCAGGGCGACGGCGTCGACGGCGGTGACGCCGGCCGGGACGCGGGAGGCCATCGCGGTGCGCAGGACGGCGAACTCGGCGTAGGCGTCGGCGAAGCAGAGCCCGGCGACGCGGTCGCCGACGGCGTGCGCGGTGACGCCGGGGCCGGTGGCGACGACGCGTCCGGCGATCTCGCCGCCGAGGGTGACCGGCCCGCCGCCCTCACGGAGCTTGCGGACGGTGGGCAACGTGACGCCGATCGCCTCCACCTGGATCAACAGCTCCCCGTCCCCGGCCGCGGGCACGGCCGCCTCCTCGGCGATCAGCGCACCGGGGCCGCCGTCGGCCTCGTGGACCTCGTGGACCTCATGGACCTCATGGCGAATGCGCAGCACGGGAACTCCCTGGTCCGGCTCAGAATCATTGGACTGTCCAACGATAAGCCGAATATCGTTGGGAAATCCAATGAAAATCCGGGTAGGCTGAACCCATGACCACGCCGTTGCAGCACATCCAGTCCCTGCCGAGCTGGCTCGTCGGGCGCGTCGCGGCGCGCGGTCGGGGCCTGGTCGCCGACGCGATCGCCGCGGAGGGGCTGAAGCTCCTGCAGCACGCGGTGCTCGCCGCCGTCGCCGAGTACGGGCCGGTGGCGCAGGCCGAGTTGGGGCGGCAGCTGGCCGTCGACCCGAAGGACATGGTCGGCGTCCTCAACCACCTCCAGGGGGCCGGCTACGTGCTGCGCGAGCCGGACCCGGCCGACCGGCGGAAGAACGCCGTCACCGTCACCCCGGAGGGCGTCGCGCTGCTCGCCCGCTGCGCGGAGCTGGCGGAGGCCGCCAACGAGGAGTTGCTGGCGCCGCTCAACCCGGATGAGCAGCGGCAGTTGATGGCACTGCTGGAGCGGGTGCGCGGAGCGGCGGGCTAGAGCGGCCCTCGCCGGGGCCTACCCGCCGGAGGGGGCGTGGAACGGCACGGTGACGTCCGCGGTGTGCTCGTGCGGCTCGGCGGTCATGAAGTTCGGGTAGTAGACCTCCCGGTTGGGGCCGCTGCGCGCGTACCCCTGCTCGGCGACCCAGGCGCCGACGGCGTCGTGGATGGCGGCCATCGTCGCGAAGTCCTTGTGCTCAGCGGTCAGTTCGGTGTACGCCTCGCGGTGCGCCGGGACGATCCGGACCGCGATCGGGCCGACCGGTTCGACGGTGTCCATGGTCGGCGCGCAGACCTCGACGGGGCCGTCCGACTCGTCGCTCACATGGCCGTGGAAGATGCTGAAGATCGGTCCCGACAGGCACGCGCCGGTCGACTTCAGATGGGCGAGGAGCGACTCGCTGGCCCCGCCGATGAAGCCCACCAGGTCGGCGGCCGTCACATGGCGGCGCACGCACAGCACCTTCTGCTCGGGCACCTCGCGCTCGGCGATCTCGTACATGGTGGGGCTCCCTCCGGTCAGTACGGTTCGTGCGTAGCCCACCGCCTTCCGGCGGGCCGCGTGCGCGGACTCCTGTTCGCGCCAGTAGGCGTCGAGCAGGCGGGGCGGTTCCTCGCCGTCCGCGTCGAGCACCGCCGCGATCCGGGCCAGCGGCAGGCCGACGGCGCGCAGCAGCGCGATCCGGCGGGCCCGTTCGATCTGGGCGAGGCCGTAGCGGCGGACCCCGGTCCGGGGGTCGACGAGGGCGGGCCGCAGCAGGCCCCGGTCGCCGTAGAGGCGCAGGGCCTTGGGGCTGAGCCTGGTGCGGGCGGCGAGCTCCCCGATGGTGATCAAGTCCTCGTGCACGCGGCCACTCTGCGCCCTGCCCCTGGGGGAGGGGCAAGCCGGGGCGCTCGGCTTCCCCGGGTCAGCGGTAGTACGGCTCGACCGCGGCGCGGACCTCGGCGAGCAGCGCGGGGCCGTCCTGCGGGACGGGCGGGCGGCCGCTGCCCGGGCGGATGTCCAGGAGCTGCTCGCCGGAGAGCGCGAACACCACGCGCCGCAGGCCGGCCTGCTGGATGGCCGACGCGCACATCGGGCACGGCTCGCAGCTGGTGTACATCGTGGTGCGGGCCGCCGTGACCGCGTCCAACTCCCGTGCGGCCCACCGGGCGAGCTTCAGTTCGGGGTGCGCGGTGATGTCCCGGTCGGTGAGCGTGGTGTTGCGCTCCTCGGCGAGGACGGTGCCGTCCGGGGCGGCCAGCAGGGAGCCGAACGGCGGGTTGCCGTCGACGCGGGCCTCGGCGGCGAGCGCGATGGCGCGGCGGAGGAGGGCGTGGTCCTCGGGGGTGCTGGTCATGCGGGCTGCTCCGTACGGGGGGTGAGGTGGTCGAGACGTGCGGCGACGGCGGCGAGGGCCTGCCAGGCGGGCTGCGGGTCGCGGGTCTGCTCCGGGTCGCCGTGGTACGGGTCGAGGACGACGGTGTCGGCGCCGAGCAGGCGGAGTTGGGCGAGGTCGGCGGCGATCTGGTCGATCGTGCCCTCGCCGGCCAGCCGGTCGGGGCCGCCGACCGGGGCGGTGGTGAGCCTGAGCGCGATGCGGGGCGCGAACGCCGGTGCGGGGCGGCCCTGTTCGTCGGCGTGGGCGCGCAGCCGGGGGACGGCCTCGCGCAGCCACGGCATGGTGCAGCGCAGCGGGTGCCAGGCGTCGCCGAACCGGACGGCGCGGCGTTGACCGGCGTCGCTGTTGCCGCCGACCCAGAGCGGGATGCGGCGGGGGCCGTAGGCGGCGGTGTCCGCCCAGGCGGTGCGGAGGCGGCTCAGGTGGTCGTCGGTCAGCCGGCCGCGCTGCTCGAACGGGACGTCGAGGGCGGCGAACTCCTGCCGGGCCCAGCCGACGCCGACGCCGAGGACCAGTCGGCCGCCGCTCAGCGCGTCGAGGTTGGCGGCCATCCGGGCGGTGAGAAGGGGGTGGCGGTAGGGGGCGATGAGGACGGTGGTGCCGAGACGAACGCGGGTGGTGTGGGCAGAAAGCCAGGAGAGGGTGGTGAAGGGCTCGTAGAAGGGGGCGGGGTAGCGGGTGGCGACGTCGGGGGTGATGGCGACGTGGTCCGAGACCATCAGCAGGTCGAAGCCCAGGCCTTCGACGGTCTGGGCCCAGTCGCGGAGGGCGCCGGGGTCGGTGCCGGGGCCGAAGTTGGGGACGTTGACTCCGATCTTCACGGGGTGAAGCTTAGGGAGGTGGGAGGGGAACTCTGAAGGGACTACTCCCGGTTGAGGGGCTGTTTGGCCGTGGAATCCCCGGTAATCTGGTCGCATGACCGAGAGTCTTGATGCGACGGACTGGGCGATCCTGGCCGAGCTCCAGGAGGACGGGCGGATCGCGTTCGCCGAGCTGGCGCGCCGGGTGAACCTGAGCGCGTCGGCGACGACGGAACGGGTGCGGCGGCTGGAGACGGCCGGCGTGATCACGGGGTACCGGGCGGAGGTGGACCTGGAGCGGACGGGGTTCCCGGTCGCGGCGGTCGTCCGGCTGAAGTACCCGGGACCGGGGACGCGGCACGAGCCGCTGCGGCGGTTGCTGGAGGAGCGGTCGGAGATCCTGGAGTGCCTGCGGACGACGGGGGACGACTGCTACGTGCTGAAGGTGTCGACGACATCGATGGGGCACTTGGAGGAGATCGTCGACGAGCTGGCGCAGTTCGGCAGCACGACGACGAACCTGGTGCTGAGCCGGCCGTTGCCGTTCCGCGGGCCTGCGGTGCCCCGGGCGGGGGCTGCGGAGAGCTAGCAAACTTGCAAGTTTGAAGAGTGGTGGCGGCTGGGACGGCAGCCGCCAGGACGATCAGCTGTCGGGGTCGTCATGGTCCTGGTGGACCTTGAGGCTGGTAATGACGCCGAGGACGACGGTGGTGATCGCGAGGGTGAGGAGGACGGCGAAGGCGGTGCCGATGAGGAAGTCGGTCATCGGCGGGCGGTTTCGCGGAGGAGGGTGAGGAGGTTGAGGAGGGTGGCGACGGAGGCGTGGCCGAAGTCGATGAGGAGTCGGCCTTCGATGGTGTGGCCGTTGACGGTGGCGGAGCCCCACTGGATGCCGAAGTCGCGGCCCCTCTCATGGAGTTCGCGGAGGAGTGCGGTGACCTCGGGCTCCGTGTAGGTGCGGAGGATGCGGTCGTGGGGCTTGATCGGTTCCTGGTTCACGCGGTGGTGTCCAGTTCGAACCAGGTGGCCTTGCCGTTCTTGTGGGCGTCGGCGCCGAAGCGGTGGGTGAGGGCACGGACGAGGTGGAGTCCGCGTCCGGAGAGTTCGTAGGGGTCGGTGCGGGGCTCGGGGAGGGTGGGGCTGTCGTCGCAGACGGAGACCCGGAGGGTGTGGGGCTGGAGGACGACGATGACGCGGGGGGCCTGGCAGCCGGCGTGGCGCCAGGCGTTCACGTAGAGCTCGTGCAGGGCGAGTTCGGCGTCCGCGATGACGTCCGGGCACCAGGAGAAGGTGCGGAGGAGGGCGCGCAGCTCGCTGCGGGCGGCGGACCAGTCGGGCGGGTTGAGGGCACGCATGACAGACCTCCAGGTATGGGAGGGGTTTGGTTCACCGGCGGAGGAGGTGTCGCCGTGAGCCAGGCCAGGGCGGGATTGGGAGTCGCGCCCGGCTGCTCTGCGGTGCGAAGGGGCAGAAGGCGCCTACTGCCCTGGAAACAGGCGTTACTGACGCTCCGTCGTGTGATCGGTGCAACACTGAGAGTAGGGGGATGTATGGCAGAGTTGCAAGCCAATCGTGAAGTCTCCCCAGACTGACGTCACTCCGTGGTGGCGCCGCATGCGAGTTCTGCGCCAGACTGCGCAGGCAAGGAAGGACAGCCGTGGGATACAAGGGGCCGATCAGCCAGCGGCAACGCCGATTCGGCGACGAGTTGCAGCGCCTGCGGACGGCGGCCGGCCTGTCCGCAGCGGAGGCCGGAGCCCTGGTGGGAATGCGGGGCCCGGCGGTCAGCCACACCGAGGCCGGCCGGATCACGCTCAACGCGGAGCGGCTGGAGATCTGGCTGGACGCCTACGGCTGCACCGATCCTGCATTTCGCTCCGGGCTTGCCGAGATGGGCCGGAGCACCGGTAAAGGCTGGTGGACCGAGTTCGAGGGCAGGGTGCCGGATCTGGCACTCGACCTGGCCGAGGTCGAGGATCGATCGATCCGCTTGGCGAACTACGAGATGCTTTACATCCCTGGAGTCCTTCAGCTCCCGGCATACGCCGAAGCCATCTTCGAGGGGACTTCCGGCCAGTGGAGCGCCGAAGACCAGGTGCGATTTCGACTGGCCCGGCAGCGGATCCTGGATGAGGACAGGACGTTCCACTTTGTCATTCACGAGGCTGCGCTGCGGATGCGTTTCCCCGGAGATGCGGTGATGCGCGTTCAGTTGCTCCACTTGCTGGACGTGGCTGAGCGGCCGAACGTCACTCTTCAGGTACTGCCGTTCACGGTGGCGAAGAAGCCGCCGAGTCCCGGATCCTTCCTCTTCTGCGAGCCTGACTGCCTTGATCTCTCCACGGTCATCGTGGATGCTCCTGCCCGGGCCGAGCACTACGGTGATTCTGAGAGCATCGCGGCTTACCGCCAGAGGTTCGACCGACTGGTCGATCTGGCGCTGCCTCCCGTCAACACCGCTGAGCCCCGGAAGGATGCGGCTGTGCGTGATTCTTGGGGAGTCATGCAGCACCTTCTCTACATGCTCCAAGTCTGAGAGGTCTACGATGTCCGAACTTATCTGGCAGAAATCGTCGTTCAGTGGAGGGGACCCCGAGAATGCTTGCCTGGAACTTGCTTCCGGTACTGGCGATTCTTGCTACCTCCGCGAATCCGATGAATCGGATGTCGTGATGGCCAGCGATGTGTCCAAGCTCCGTGCACTCCTCCTCGCCGTGAAGGCCGGCGAGTTCGACTACCTCGCCTGAATCACCACAGCGCAAACGGCCGGTCGCGGACACCCGTCCGCGAC
>NZ_JBFBDO010000019.1:0-64078 GCF_040683335.1 Kitasatospora sp. NPDC093806 | reverse complement strand
AAACCACCAACCCACCCGGGGGGGGCGGGGGGGGGTGCCCCCCCCCCGGCCGCCACGTACGTCAGCGGTCATCGCCTCCGAGCACATGCTCCGGACCGTCCAGCCACACGGACTGCTCGCCGTTGGGGTGCACGGTCACTCCGAATCGGGTCAGCTCGGGCCTTCCCCGCTCCAGCCACCACGTGCGAGCCTCGCAGACCTCGTCCCACAGCCGTCGCTCTCCTACCTGCTCGACTGCATCCTGGGCCGCCCAATCGTGATACCGGGCCGAAGCCCAAGACCCCCTGTCATCAGACAGTCGGACGCGATAGGTGCCCCGCGGATCCGCATCGTCCCAACAGTGCACGGCCCGGACCTGCGGCACCCTCAAACCGATGGCGAATGCGACGTGGACGTTCTCCTCAGCCAGGTCAGGGTCCATCGCCGACGCGCTTCTCGTCCCCGCCCCGGTGCCGGGAGCGACTACCGAGTGCGGCCTTTGCGGGCGCATCCACATGAAGTTGGCGTTCTCGACGAACCGCCCGTGCGAAGCGCCACCCGGTTCGCCGACCACAAGCCGCAGCAGCCCGGCGTTGGCATACGGCGTGCCCCAGGGCGTCACGACGACCCCTTCGGGAACCGTCTGCTGGATCCACGACCAGGGCACGGACTACACGGCTGCCGTGGAATGCACGCGGTCGTACGGCCTTCCGGGTTTCCAGCCGGCGAGCCCGTCGCCGACGATCTGCTTCGGAGTCAGCCTCGTTGCTTCGAGCGATCTCGCCGCTTCCGCCGCAACCGCCCCGTCGATCTCGATCGTCGTCACCTGCTCGCCGCCGAGTCGGGCGGCGAGCAGGGCACTCGTCCACCCGGTGCCAGTCCCCACGTCGAGCACGTTCTGCCCGTTGGCGACATCTAGTTCCCGGAGCATGGTCGCTACCAGTGATGGCATGGACCCCGATGAGGTTGGAACACCGGGGCCGTCCTCATCGCCGTCATCGAGCTGAGTCACCACCGACTGGTCGGCATTCACCAGAGCCCACCACGCCGCCGGCTCCCGCATCCGGTTGATCATCCGGTAGCCCGAGGGCCTCTCGTCGTCCGGCAGCCAAACGTCATCCGGGACGAAGGCGGAGCGCGGGGCGCGCTCGAACGCACCCCGCCACTCCTCCTCCAGGACGCCAGATGCCACCAACTCGGCAATCAGCTGTGCGTACCTGTCCATCAACGCCTACTTCTTCTCCTCGTCCGGCCCCGGAGGCGGGACCGGACGGGTCCACCGGCCGTCCGACTCCTTCCGGGACTGCTGCTGGTCGCCGGACTTTCCGCCTTGGCCGTCACCGTGGTTGCCCATGCCGTCACTCTCCCGTCGGCGTCGGGGTCGGGCCCTTGCCGTGGCGGGGCGTGGGGCGGGTGCCGGGCTCGGGCGGTACCGGTCCGGGGCCGGGGAAGGGGGTGGTCATGTCGCCGTCTCCTCTCGCCGAATTGCGTTGTGGAAAATCACGCTAGAAGCATGCGGAGAGCGGGTTCAACGAAATTCCCGTAATCGACTAAAGATCTCCTCGGAAATCGGCGGCGAGGGTGGAGAGGAAGTCTCGTGCGTCAACCCCAAATATTGCCATGTCTTCATACATTGCGAAGATGGCGAGATGTTCGGCGATGTCCTGGGGGTCGCGGAAAACGATCCGGCCGGTGAAGGTCTCCACCGTTGCCAGGTGATCGCCGTACACCGTGAAGGTGTTCATCGGACCTTGCCCGGTCACCACACCGTTCAAGACGATCCCGATCCGGATGTTCGGCAGTCGCGAGAGCGCCACCAGGTGTTCGATCTGCACAGACATCGCCACCGGCCGAACCGCTGTCCACCGCACGGCCTGCTCGGTGAGCACGAAGGTGAACGACTTCGTGGTGTCGCAGAGCACCGCTTGCCGTTCCAGCTTCCGTGCGACGGTCTTGCCGACGTCGCCAGACGAGTGCGCGAGGCTGGCCCGTACATACTCAGGGGTGGCCAACAGCCCCGTGATCATGGCCGGCAGGAAGTAGCGGAACTCGGTCGCCGACGCCTCCAACGTAGCCAGCTCCGCCTGGCGCTTGTCCAGCCCGCGCCTCAGCGACGCGCGGATCCCCTGCCATTCGGTGTTCGCGATCCTGGCAAGAGACATGATTTCCTCGGCTGACTCCGGAGGAACCCCGAGCGCTCGGAGAATGGACTCGACCTCGGTGAGGCGAGGAGTCTTTCGCCCGGTCTCGATTTTGCTGATCGTGCTCTGGGACAGGCCGCAACGCCGAGCGAGCCGGTCTCCACTGAGACCGGCTCGCTTTCGGAGCTCTCGCAACAGTCGTGCCAGATCAGCCTTCGACCGGTCCAACTGCTCAGGGGTGAACGTCACTTACCCATGATCCTTCAGGTACTCCAGGAAGGGAACGGACTCGGCGATGGCCAGCCGCTTCCACGCCGCGTACGGCGCGGGATCGCCCTCGTGGACCTGGCGGTTGATCTGGGTGCCGTCGGGGCGATAGTTCATCAGCACCACGCGCTGGTCGTCGAACAGCCAGAAGTCCTGCTCGGGCAGGCCGGGATTCGGTCGGTCGGTCAGGTCGAGGATCCGCACGTCCTCTCCGGCCTCGACGTTGTAGCGGTAGTGCGCGAACTCGTAGCGCAGGTACTCCGTCAGCGGCCGGGTGAGCACGTGGACTCGGCCGACCCGACGCCCCGTCTCCCGGTAACCCCGAACGCGTGCCATCCACACGGCGGTTGCTCCGGCGTCGAGGGGCTCGCCGGCGAGGAAGCGGCGGATGGCCTCCTCCTCCTGCGGCATCGTGTAGACGGAGTGCGTTTCGAGCCGCCACGCCTCGCGCTCCATCGCGTCGAAGCACGCCCGCCAGTCGTCACCATCCAAGAACACGGAATGCCTCCCGCAGGGTCTCCTCGGGGATCTCGACGAGTGATTCCCCTTCCGGTGCACGGAATCCCGTGAACGTGTCTCCCTGGACGACGAACGAGCCGCGATCGGTCGCGTAGACGTTCGGGCAGTCGTCCATCCCGCACTCTCCCGAGCCCTCGCCGCTGCCGCCGCGAGTGAGTCGGATCAGCCCAGACTTAGTGCTCATGGTGAACCCCCTTGTGGGTGCTCATGGTTGGACCTGGCGAGTACGACGCTAAGTCGTGCACCGCCTCGATTGCCGTCCGAATGCGGAACTATTCCCGTTTTCGCCTAAAGATCTTGAGGCTGCGGGCGGCCCGTGGCAGGCTCGTGGCGCATGATCGATGAATTCGCGAAAGCCAACCTGCACCAGCGGCTGCGGCGGGACCGTGAGGCGCTGCTCTGGAAGCTCGACGGCCTGTCCGAGTACGACGCCCGCCGACCCCTGACGGCGACCGGGACCAACCTCCTCGGCCTTGTGAAGCACGTGGCCACCGTCGAGGCCAGGTACTTCGGCGAGGTCTTCGGCCGCCCCTCCCCGGAACCGCTGTGCCGCTGGCAGGACTCCGACGGCAGTGACCTGTGGGCGGCCGAGGGCGAGACCCGCGAGCAGATCACCGACTTCTACCGGCGCACCTGGGAGCACTCGGACGCGACGATCGACGAACTGCCCCTCGACGCCCGCGGCCACGTGCCGTGGTGGTCGGAACCTTCTCCCAACACGAACCTGTTCGCCATCCTGGTCCACGTCCTCGGCGAGACCAACCGGCACGCCGGGCACGCCGATGTCCTGCGCGAGAGCGTCGACGGCCGGACCGGGATGCGCCCCGAACACGAGCGGCAGATCGACGAGCAAGCCCGTGCGGCCCACTTCGCGAAGGTCGAGCAGGCCGCCAGGTCGGCCGCACCGATCAAGGCCTAGAGATGAGCCCGCCCGCCGCCCTGACCTCTGCGGAACTCGGCGGCGAGGGCGGAGAGAAAGTCTCGCGCGCCGTCCCCGAAGATTGCCATGCCCTCATACATCGCGAAGATGGCGAGATCCTCGCCGATATCCCGGGGAATCGCGGAAGACCATCCTCCCGGTGAACGTCTCAACCGTTGCCAGGCGGTCGTCGTACACGGTGAACGTGTTCATCGGGCCCCGCCCGGTCGCCACGCCGTTCGGGACGATCCCGATCCGCTCTTGTTTAGTGCGGACTTGCCTGTTGCTCGGCGATACTCATGCCGTGGGATGGTTTGAGCAGGCCAAGGAAGCCGAGGAATTCCGCGACTGGGACACAGCGATCGCGCTGGTGAGTGCGCACGCCGAGTGCTACTCGGCCAACTTCTACGCTCACGACCACCATCTGTGGCACATGGACTTGCTCGCCCGTGCTCAGCGGATAGAGGAACTGACGGATCTGGCGCGGGTGGACGTGCATGCGCGTCGGAGGTTGAACCGCCTGCTCCGCGAGGCGTCCGTGAAGGACGGTCGCGGTGAGGGTACCGCAGCCGGATAGGCGCACGATGGCGATGCCCCGTTGCGGCCCGGGCTCTTCTTGCCCGGGTCCAGTTCGGTGGTGTCTTTGGGTGCGTTCACCGAGGCCCGCACGGTCTGCGAGTCCAGGACGACAGCGGTGGGGTCCTCGTGACGTCGACCCCGAGCGCGCGGAGAACGGACTCGACCTCGGTGAGGCGAGGAGTCCTACGCCCGGTCTCGATCTTGCTGATCGTGCTCTGGGACAGGCCGCAGCGCCGAGCGAGCCGGTCTCCGCTGAGACCGGCTCGCTTGCGGAGATCACGCAGCAACCACGCCAGATCGGCCTTCGACCGGTCCACCTGTTCAGGGGCGAAGACCATGGTGAACCCCCCTGTGCGCGCTCATGGTCGGACCTGATGACTACGAAGCTAAGCGGGTACCGGATCGGGTGCCGTCCGAACGCGGAACTATTCCTGTTCTCGCCTAAAGATCTTGCAGCCGACCTCAGGGGGCGGCCCCGGGTGGGCTGTCACGGTTTGGTCGCACGTGCATGCCAAATCATCGTCAAAGATGTTCCATCGCCTGGTACTTGATCGCGGCCTGCGCTATCAAGTTCCCCAGGAGGACCGTCGCTGACGGTCCCGTAATCGGGGGAACACCACTCATGATGTCCATCACCGCTGGTAGAAGCACGCGTGCCCTCGTCGTCCTGGCGGCCGTCGGCGCGTTGACGCTCAGCGCGTGCAACGACGACAGCTCGTCGGACACCGCCAAGACCCCGCCGCCGGCCGCGCCGACCGCCGCGGCCACCACGGCCCCGCCCGCCGCCACCAGCGCACCCGCCGCTCCGTCCACTCCGGCGGCGACCTCGGCGGCTCCGTCGGCGCCGGCCACCCCGGCCGCGCCGAGTGCGCCGCCCGCCGGGGGCGCGACTGCCGCGCCGGGGACGACGTTCAAGATCGGCGAGGCCGCGCAGGTGCCGTTCACCTTCGGCAGCACCAAGGGCACCGTCTCTCTCGCCGTCACGTCCATCCAGGCGGGCGACCCCGCCGACCTCGACCCGCTCAAGCTTGGCGACAAGGTGAAGGGCATGGTGCCGTTCTACATCCGCTACACCATCACCAACAGCGGCACCACCGATCTGTCCAACACCAGCGTCGACCACATCAAGGGCCTGCTCCCGGACGGCAGCCTGGCCCAGGAGGTGTCCGTCATCGGCGAGTTCGCCAAGTGCTCCAGTGCGAGCCTGCCGAGGGGCTTCGTCCCCGGCCAGACCGCCGAGCGCTGCGCGCTCGCCGTCGCTCCCAACGCCTCCGTCAAGGTCACCGGCGCCCAGTACTGGGGCAGCCCGTACGGCCAGGGCAAGACCGGCCTCAACTGGAAGTAGTCCCCGCCGAACCGGCGACGGCCCCCGCTCCGCGCGTTCGCGCGGGGCGGGGGCTTCGCTCAGCCGACCGAGCGGAGGGCGTAGTAGGCGCGGAGGGCGGCGTCGGCGCCGGAGCCGGTGGCGGTCATGATGCGCTGGCCGCGGGCGGAGCGGAGGTCGCCCGCGGTGAGGACGCGGGGGTGCTGGCGGTCGGGCGGGCAGTAGCCGTCGGGGGAGCGGACGAGGTCGCCGGGGAGGGCGGCGGGGCGGCAGCCGAGGTTCACGAAGACCGCGTCGGACGCGAAGGTGCCCAAGTCGGGTGTGGTGAAGAGACCTTGGGGCGTCCGGCGGAGGGTGAGGGCGTCGAGTTCGAGGAGGGTGACGCGGGGGTCGGCGCGGACCTCGTCGGCCTTGTAGGCGTCCGTCGGCGGGTGGGGGACCAGCAGCCGGAACGGGGTGTCGGGGTGGGCGCGGAGCAGCGTGCCGAGGGGGCGGTCGGCGCCGAGGACGAGGGCGGGGCGGCCGGCGATGGCGGCGGCGTCCGCCTCCCAGAGCGGTGGCAGGGGGCCGACGTCGGCGGTGATCCACTCGGCTTCGGACGGGAACGCGGCGCGGACGCCGGTGGCGACGACGGCGTACCGGCCGCGGACGGCGGTTCCGCCGGCGAGCAGGAGGGTCACGCCGTCGTCGTCGGCGTGCAGTTCGGCCGCCGGGTCGCCGAGCAGGACGTCGCAGGAGGCGGCGGCCCGCTCGACGTCCGCCGTGACGGCGTCGGCGTAGGCGGTGCCGGTGGCGAAGCCGAGGACGTTCTGCACCGCCGGGACGCGGCGGAGGGTGGCGCCCAGCTCCCGCCGTTCGACGAGCGCCGAGCGCAGGCCGACGCTGGCCGCCATCACCGCCGCCGCGCAGCCCGCCGGGCCGCCGCCGACGATCACCAGGTCGTACGGTGCGGGCGCAGGATTCGTCACCATCGTCCGAACAGCTCCTCCGTCGCGGCCGACCCCACCTCCGCAGCTTAGGGCCTCTCTTTTGGATCTTGTCGGATCAGGCCGCGGCGTTGGGGTGCCTGCATCGCAAGGCGGAGGAGGAAGCCCGATGCAGCGCATTGGCGACCGACGACAACGCGGCGAGGTGCGTGCCCTGGGGGTACCTCCCGGCCGAAGGCTGGGGGCGCGTCGCGGACCCGGCAAAGATCCGAAAGAGAGGCCCTAGACCGGGCGGGTCTGCGCCCAGGCGTGCAGCAGGCGGGCGCCGTCGCCGAGGCGGGTGGCGTACAGCGTGCCGGCCTGTCCGCCCGCGAGTTCGTCGGTCGTGGTGGTGACGCCGACGACGGTGCCGACGCCGGTCCGGGTGTCGAACTGCGCGAAGTGCGGTCCGCCGCTCGCCCCGTGCGACATGTCGCAGGACTCGCCCCACAGCAGCGGCGCCTTGGTGCCGGGCCGGGCGGGTCCGGCGCAGTGGATCATGCGCGAACCGGCGTACTTGGCGGCGGGGTCGTTGAGCCGGTCCTTCGGGTAGCCGAAGGTGTGGACGAACTCGCCCTCGGTGGGCCTGGTGAACGCGATCCGCTGGCTCCCGGTGACGTCCGCGATCCGCCGTCCCCCGGCCGCGGGGTTGGCGACCAGGACGGCGGTGTCGTGGCCGGCGACGGCGAGGTCGTCCGGGCGCGCCCGGACGGGGTCGGCGTCCCACTGAGCCGGGGTGGCCATGGACTTGACGCTGAAGCCGCCGAGCGGCTTGGTGCCGTTGCGGTAGCCGGGCACGAAGTAGAAGTTGTGGCGCCAGGTGTCGGCGGCGGCGGGATCGCCGACGGTCCGCAGGCAGTGCGCCGCCGTGAGGACGGTGCTGCGGTTCGCGCTGGCGACGACCGTCGCGGTGCAACTGCCGTCGTAGCCGTCCGAGAAGGTGAAGAAGAGTCGGCCGACGCTCCGCTCCACCGCGCCGCCGTGGGTCCAAGTGCCCCCGGTGTCCGGGGTGTTGCCGGGCAGCGGTCGCGGATCGTCGGGCGTGTCGTCGTCCGCGGGCAGCGGGGTGATCTCCGGGATCAGCGCGCCCGCCAGCTTCATCCGGTCGGCGGTCCAGTAGGCGTCGATCCGGCCGCGCTCCGCCTCGGTGGTCGCACCGGCGTGCGTCGTGAGGGAGGCCGGCCCGGCGGCGAAGGCCGCGGTCGGCAGCAGTGCGGCCGCCGCGGCCGCACTCAGCAGGACGGCCCCCGCGGCGGCGAGGCTACGGCGGTGGGGCGCGCGATGTGTGGGTGTGGATGCCATGCGTCGGACGGTAGGTCCGGGACGTCGACGTCTCGTCTGGACGGCGTCTCATCCGCCCATCGGTCACATCAGGTTCCGGTGACGACCGTTTCGTTCCCGTCTCGACGGCGCCGGGTGGCACCCCTGCGGTCAGGGGCGCCACCTGGCGGGTGCGGCGAGGGGCTCAGCCCTGCTGCGGGGCCTGCGGCTGCTGAGCCGGCTGAGCCTGCTGGGGGTGCTGAGCCTGCTGCGGCGCGTTCGGGTCGTACGGGGCGTACGGCGCGGCGCCCGGGACGGGGACGGCGGCCGGGGCGGCCGGGGCGTTGGAGCGGTCGACCAGGGCCTTGACCGCGTTGGCTATCAGCACCACCGGCAGGATGAACGCCTTGAAGAAGACCGTGTACGTGCCGCCGTCGAAGACGAACGCCAGGTAGTAGGCGTAGCCGGTGAAGCCGAGGCCGACCAGCACGTTGAGGATGCGCCAGCCGATCTTCAGACCGCCGAGGTTGACCGCGGCGATGATCAGCAGCGCGATACCGCTGATCGCCAGCAGTACGACATACCAGGAGAAAAGGGGATCGACGTCGAAGTCGAGGTTCACGAGTTGTTCCTGTGAGTGAGTGGGATAGAGCGGCTGTCAGGGACGAGTGCGCACAGTACTGGAAGCCGCCGACATCCGGCCCCACGATTTCGTCACGGTGTCATTGCAGAATCCACCCGGCAAACCCCCCGCTCGCCCCTTGAAAACCGCTCAGGAAGCGTCAGTGCGTTCGGATATGATGCCGCCGTCGCTGGTTGGGGGGCGAAGCAGCGACCCGGGTGAAAGTCCTGGTGCGGCCCCCCGCCTCGGCGAAACCGCCTGCTGCCGGGTTCGTCGGGTTCGCCCGCCTTCCTCCCGTGAGGTCCCCCTTGCGTACTCAGCACCGCAGATCCCTCGCCCTCGCCGCCGCGGCCACCCTGGTCTCGGGCGCGGCCCTGGCCGCCGCCCCCGGCGCGGCCGCGCTGCCGCGTTCCGGCGGGGCCGGCGCGGTCCGGAGCGCCCAGAGCGCCCAGAGCGCCCAGAGCCTGGGCACGCCGGGCCCGGGCGTCCAGGAGCAGCGCAGCCCGGTGACGATCACCACCGCCGGCTTCCCCCGCACCCTCACCGCCGGCGGTCCGGCCACCGAGTTCACCGCCACCCTGCGCAACTCCGCCGACCACGCGGTCGACGTCACCACCGGCTTCACCGTCGCCAACCTCGACTCCGGCGTCCGCGAGACCCAGCTCAGGCTGGAGTTCCAGGCCCCCGGCGGCGCCGGGTGGAAGCCCGCCACGCTCAACCCGGGCGCGCGCGTCGGCGCCACCTGGGACCTCGACGCCTTCGCGACCCGGCTGAGCCTGCCCGCCGGCGCCTCGGCGACGTACCGGCTGCGGCTCGCCGTCACCGCCGACGCGCCCGCCGGCCGGGCCACCGGCGGGTTCAACGCGATGGTCTCCGACCCGACGCTGCCGCCGGAGAACCGGATCACCGGCGCGAACGGGCCGGCCCAGGAGTTCACCACCGTCGCGGCCGGCTCCACCGGCACGCCGACGCCCGCCCCCGCGCCCGGGGTGCCGTACCTCGGCCTGGACGCGGTGCCCGCCTCCTTCACCGCCGGCGGTGAGGCGCGGCCGTTCCGGCTGACGCTCACCAACCGCAGCGGCAAGGACGTCGCCTTCCTGCCCGAACTGACCCTCCGGGGCAAGGCCCTGCCCGCCTTCGACGCGACCCGGCTGGAGTTCCAGACGCCCGACGGCGAGTGGCTGCCGGCCGCCGACTACGGCCAGTCCGTGCCGGGGCGGCTGACGCTGACGCTGCGCTCGGGGGACAAGGACGGCTCGCTGGTCCGGCTGCGCGACGGCGAGTCGCGGACGGTCAACGTGCGGCTGGCGTTCGCCCACGACGCCCCGGCGGGCGTGCTGTCGCTGCTGGTCACCGGGAGCAGCGTGCCGGTCGGCGGCAGCGGTGCGGGTGCGGGCGCCGCGGTGGCGGCGGCCAGTTCGGCGGTCGACGTGACGGTGGTCGCCGCCGCCCCGGTCACGCCGTCCGGCGCGCCCAGCACGCCCGCCGCCGGCGACAGCGGCACGCCGACCGCCCCGGCCGCGCCGTCGGCCGCCGCACCGTCCGCGCCCGCCGCCAACGCCCCGGCCGTCGGCCTCGCGGCGGTCACCCCGCCGCCGGCGCCGAGCGACACGCCGGCCGCCGTCCCGGCGGCGCAGACCACGGAGACGCCGCCGAGCGCGGCCGCCGCTCCGGCACCGGCCGTCACCGTGACCGTGGCGGCGGCGCCGGTGACGTCCACCGACCTGGCGACCACCGGCGGCTCGTCCACCAACACGCCGATGGCGATCACCGGGGCGACGGCGATCGCGATGGGCATCGGGACGCTGCTGGTGGCCCACCGGCGGCAGAAGGCCCGCCCGGGCGCCCGTCCGCCCCGCCCGGCCATGGCGACGCCGTCGGGGATGGGCCCGGGGGTGGGGCCCGCCGGCCCGGGGGCGCGTCCGGTCGCCGGCCCGGCGATGCGCCCGGCCGGCCCGGCTGGCCCGGCAGGCCCCGCCGGTCCGGCCGGCCCGGCCACGGGTCCTGCCGCGCGTTAGGCCGGCGGATCGGGTCGGACGGCGTCGCGTCGTCCGGGTGCGAGCGTCGCCGGGCGGAGGACGGGGGCACCTCCGGGGCCGTCGCCCACCGGCGACGACGCGGTGGCCTGCGTGCTCCGGTGCCGCTGATCCGGGCTGGTCCGCGGGGCACGCCCCGACCTCTCGGGGTGCGTCGCCGACTGGTGGTGACGCGGTGGCCTGCGTGCTCCGGCGCCGCTGATCCGGGCTGATCCGCCGGACATGCCCCGACCCCCGGGGCGTACTGTTCACCCTGCTCGGCGGGCTCCCGTCGAGCGGCGACGCGCTGGCGGGCGAGGGGGAGCGGGGATGACCGACCACGAGGTGCTGCACGTGTTCTGCGGCCCGGACGGCGGGCACGGGAACGCGCTCGGCGTCGTCCGGGACGGCGCCGCCGTGCCCACCCAGGCCGCCCGGCAGGCGCTCGCCCGTCGGCTCGGCTTCAGCGAGACGGTGTTCGTCGACGACCCGGAGCGCGGCGTCATCGACATCTACACCCCCACCCTCCGCCTCCCGTTCGCCGGACACCCGTGCGTCGGCACGGCCTGGCTGCTCGGGGTGGACCGACTGGTCACCGCGGCGGGCGTGGTCGGCGTCCGGCACGACGGCGCGTTCACCCGGATCGCGGCGCCCGCCGCCTGGGCGCCGCCGCGCACGCTCCGCCGGCACGCCTCGCCCGCCGAGGTGGACGGACTGGCGGTGCCGCCGCCGGGTGAGTGGATCTACGCCTGGGCCTGGGCGGACGAGGCCGCCGGCACCGTCCGCGCCCGCGCGTTCCCCGGCCGGGACGACGGCATCGACGAGGACGAGGCGACCGGCGCGGCCGCCATCCTGCTCACCGCCGAACTGGGGCGCGATCTGACGATCACCCAGGGGCGGGGCTCGCAGCTCGTCACGGGCGTCCGGGACGGCGGCCTCGTCGAGGTCGGCGGCCGGGTCCGCCGGGCGGGCTGACAGCGGGGAACGACGGGGAGCGAAGAGGGGGCAGCCGGCGGCTCAGCGCCCGTGGCTCGACACGGGCTCCGCGTAGACGGGCGACGCCGGGGCCGGTACGGGGGCCGTCGTCGTGGCGGACGGCCGACCGGACGGGGCGGCGGCCCTCGGGGCCCGGGGGGCGGCGGCGCGGCGCAGCAGGAGCGAGCGGCCGGCCGGGACCAGGGCGAGATGGGTGACCGCGACCCCGACGACGGCGAGCAGGATGTGGTCGACGTTGAGCACGTGCCCGGGGGTCCAGGAGGAGAGGAACTCCAGCGCCGTGGCCAGCAGGGCGGAGGCGCCGGTGGTGCGCAGGAAGGAGAGGAACCAGGAGGCCCGGAGGCGGCCGCCGGCGAGCGGCAGGAGGACCGCGAGCGGGGCCAGCAGGAAGATCTCGCCGAGGACTTGGCCCGCACTGGACGAGCGGAGCGAGCCGAGCGGCGTCAGGTTGGCGTCGTAGACCCAGGCCACCGGGAGCGGTCTCAGTACCAGCCAGCCGACCAGCGCCAGATGGAGGGTGAGGCCGAGCAGGCCCACCATCCGGAGCGGGCGTTGGGAATGCTGGACGGCCGTCGCCAGTCCGGTATCGGTCCGCACGGCGGAACGCTCCTCGCGTGTCCTGGTGCCATCTCGCTGCACGGGGGGAAGGACGTGCGCCGACAGCGCGCCGGTTCCATGCCCGGTGTGAACTTTGCGCCGCACGCCGGGGCGAGGGCCGGGGCGAGGGTCGGAGCGGGGGTCGGAGCGGGGGCCGAAAGCGCGGTGCGCGAACTCAGACGCGCGGCGCGGCCGTCGCCGCGAGCGCGCCGGGCAGCGCGGCGCAGGTCTCCCGGAGCCGGCGGGCGAGGTCGGCGCCGGTGTGGCCGGCGGGTTGCGCCACCCAGCCGTCGAGCGCCCGGTGGAACGCCGCGACCAGCATGTCGAGCGCCAGGTGCGCGCGCAGGTCGTCGGCGTCGGCGAGGGCGAACCGCTCGCCGACCACGCCCACTGCGGCGCGCGTGGTGCGGTCGCAGAACGCCAGCCCGTGCGCGTCCATCGAGGGCGTCCGTGCGGCGAGCCGACGGCTGGCCAGGGCGCGTTCGGCCCAGCCGTCGGCGGGCATCCGGTCGAGGGCCGCGACGAGCGCGTCCTCGTACACCCCGATGAGCGGGCGGCCGTCGGCGATCGGGCCGGTCGAGAGGACGTCGAGGAAGGCCGCCCAGAGGTCCTGGGTGGGGGCCATCGCGACGTCCTCCTTGCTGGTGAACGTGCGGAAGAAGGTCCGCTTGGAGACCTCGACGGCGTCGCAGAGCTCGTCCAGGGTCACCCGCTCGAAGCCGCGCTCGCCGAACAGTCGCAGGGCGGTGTCGACCAGCGCCTGCCGGGTGCGCAGCTTCTTCCGCTCGCGCAGCGGCAGTTGGGCGGCGGGCACGGCGGACGCGGTCGCGGCGGACGGGGTGACCGGGGCGGCTTCGGGCTTCATCGCGGACAGTGTAGCCGGGCAGCGATTGCCACCTGTAGGCTCATGCCACTCAGTGGCAGAATTCCCGAACCCATCCCCAGGAGGACCCGTGCGCGCGCTTCTCGTCGACCGCTCCGCCCCCGGCGGACTGCGCCTCGGCACCGCCCCCGACCCGGTCCCGGCCCCGCACCAGGCGCTGGTCCGGACGACCGCGACCTCGCTCAACCGCGGCGAGGTCGCCTTCGGCCTGGCCGCCGCCCCCGAGGGGGCCGTCCTCGGCTGGGACGCCGCCGGCGTCGTCGAACGCGCGGCCGCCGACGGCACCGGCCCGGCCGCGGGCACGCCGGTGGTGACCCTGATGCCCGACACCGCCTGGGCCGAACTGCGCGCGGTCGACACCGCGCTGATCGGCGTCGCCCCCGCCGGCGCGGACCCCGCCGCGCTGGCGACGGTCCCGGTCGCGGGCGCGAGCGCGCTCCGGGCGCTGCACCGGATCGGCCCGCTGCTCGGCCGCGACGTGCTGGTCACGGGCGCCACCGGCGGCGTCGGGCGGTACGCGGTCCAGCTCGCCCGGGCCGCGGGCGCCCGGGTGGTGGCGAGCACGAGCGATCCCGCCGCGCACGGCCGACTGCTGCGCCGGCTCGGCGCGCACGAGGTGGTGGGCGGGCCGGGGGAGGCCTCCCGGCCGGTGGACGGCGTGGTGGACCTGGTCGGCGGCCCGCTGCTGGTCGAGGCCTACCGGAGGCTGGGCCCGGGCGGGACCCTGGTCTCCGTCGGGCACGCCGCCGGTACGGGGGAGGAGTTCCCGTTCGGCGAGCTGTTCGGCGACCAGGGGCGGCATGACCGCTCGGTGGTGACCTTCTTCCTGCTCGCCTGCGCCGGCCTCGACCGCGACCTGGGCTGGCTGGCCGAGCGCGTCGCGGCGGGCGCGCTGGACCCGGGCATCACCTGGCGCGGCGGCTGGGCGGACGCGGCGGACGCGGTCGGGGCGCTGCTCGCCGGCGGCCTGCACGGCAAGGCGGTGCTGACCCTCGACTGATCGGCCGGCCGAACCCGCCGCCCGCCGAAGCGGACGGCTACCGGCAGGGCGCCGTGGTCGAGGCCGACGGTGAGGGCAGCGCGCCGAACGCGTTGTCGGCCGGCGGCGTCGGCGACACCACGACGGGCGACGGCACGGCCGACGGCGAGACGCCCGCCCGGGCCGGCGCGGACGGACCGGCCGAGCCCATGGTGGCCGAGTGGGCCGGGGCCTGGGTCACGACCGGGGCGCCGGCGGTCGGCGACGGCGTGCTCGGTGCCGTGGGTATCCGCGCGACCGTCGGACAGGCGGTCCGGCTGGCCGGCGCGCCCGCGTCCACCGGGACGGCGGTCGGACGGATGCCGCAGCCGGTGGCCAGCACGGCCACCCCCAGCAGCGCGGCGGCGGCGAACGGACGTCTCACGGGGCACTCTCCTCGGCGGCGTCGCCGGTGTCGGACGGCGGCGGGGGCGGCGGGGCCGACGGCAGGGTCAGCGTGAACACCGCGCCCACCTCGCCGTTCGCCGCCGTGATGGTCCCCCCGTGGATCTGCGCGTTGGCCATCGCGATGGACAGGCCGAGGCCGCTGCCCTCCGAGCGCGCCCGCCCCTTGTCGGCCTTGTAGAACCGGTCGAAGACGTGCGGCAGCACGTCCTCGGGGATGCCCGGCCCGCTGTCGGAGACCTCGACGACCACCGAGTCCCCGCTCTCCCGCACCTTCACCCGCACCGGCGAGCCGCCGTGCTTGAGGGCGTTGCCGATCAGGTTGGCGAAGACGACGTCCAGCCGGCGCGGGTCGACCACGGCCCGGATGCCGCGCGGGGCGTCCACCTCGACCGCGTCGTACCAGGCCCGGCCGTCGATGCAGGACATGATCAGGTCGGCGATGTCGACCTCGTCGGCGACCAGCTTGGCGGTGCCCGCGTCGAAGCGGGTCACCTCCATGAGGTTCTCGACCAGGTCGGAGAGCCGGCGGGTCTCGCTGACCACCAGCCGGACGGCCGGCTCGATCATCGGGTCCAGCGACTCCGCCTCGTCCTCCAGGATGTCCGTCACGGCGGTCATCGCGGTCAGCGGCGTGCGCAGCTCGTGCGACATGTCGGCGACGAACCGCCGGCTCTGCGCCTCGCGCGCGCTCAGCTCCTCGACCTGCTCGTGCAGCGACTCCGCGGTCCGGTTGAAGGTCCGCGCCAGGTCGGCGAGCTCGTCCGAACCCTCGACCTCCAGCCGGGTGTCCAGGTGGCCCTCACCGAGCCGCCGGGCCGCGTCGCCGAGCCGCTTGACCGGCCGCAGCACCGTCGCGGACGCTGCCTGCGCGAGCAGCGCCGAACCGATCAGCGCCAGCAGCGTGGCGATCGCCAGCGACCAGCCGAGCGTGTTGAGGTCGGCCCGCTCGTTCTCCAGCGACTTGAACATGTACGCGGTCGGACCGGTCGTCACCACCTTGGTGCCGCCGATCACGAACGGCCGGCCGTCCAGGTTCTGCCGCTGCCAGTACAGGTGGTAGGTGTACGGGTTGGACTCGGTGATCTCGCGCGGCTTGCCGACAGCGGTCTGCAGCGCGGTCGGGACGACGGCGAGCGAGTACTGCGTCGGGCTGGAGGAGGCGAGGCAGTCCGGCAGCGCCGGGTCCGACACGACGACGTCGTAACTGAGTCCGGAGCTCGCGACGCTGTTCGCCAGCGCGGTCAGGTCCTCGCAGGTCGCGTTCAGCGGCAGGCTCGACACGTTGCGGCTGAGCGAGAGCCGGAAGTCGTTGAGCGCGGTGTCCTGGGCGCGCTTGAGCACCGCGTCGCGGTTCAGCCAGTACGCGATGCCGGAGGCCGAGACCGCGGTGAGCAGCGCGACCGCGGCGAACACCGCGATCAGCCGCACCCGCAGCGAGCGCAGCCGCCGCCACCGGCCGGAGGAGAACCACGGGGCCGTCGTCGTCTGATGGTCAGTCACAGGAGCCTGTCGTTACGGAAGTTCAGTGCGAGGAGCGGGGTATGGCGCGCCGTCCCGGAGGCGGGCCCGGAGGCGGGCCGGCCGTCACGCCGGCGGGTCCAGCCGGTAGCCGACGCCGCGCACCGTGCGGATCAGCGTCGGCGCGGACGGCACGTCCTCGACCTTGGCCCGCAGCCGCTGCACGCACGCGTCCACCAGCCGGGAGTCGCCCAGGTAGTCGTGCTCCCAGACCAGCCGCAGCAGCTGCTGCCGGGACAGCGCCTGCCCCGGCCTGCGGCTGAGCTCCAGCAGCAGCCGCAGCTCGGTCGGTGTGAGCTGGAGGTCCGCGCCGTCCTTGGTGACGGTCATCGCCGCCCGGTCGATCACCACGGTGCCGTACACGGACGAGTCCGAGCTCTCCCGCTCGCCGCGCCGCAGCACGGCCCGGATCCGGGCGTCCAGGACACGCGGCTGCACCGGCTTGACGACGTAGTCGTCCGCGCCCGACTCCAGGCCGACCACCACGTCGATGTCGTCGGACCGGGCGGTCAGCAGGATGATCGGCAACTGGTCGGTGCGGCGGATCCGGCGGCACACCTCGAAGCCGTCGATTCCGGGCAGCATCACGTCCAGCACGATGAGGTCCGGCCGCTGCTCCTTGAAGAGCCGCAGGCCGTCCTCGCCGGACGCGGCGGTGGCCACGCGGTGGCCCTGGCGGGTGAGGGCGAGTTCGAGGCCGGTCCGGATGGCGTCGTCGTCCTCGATCAGAAGGAGGAAAGGCACGGCCTCATTCTGGCCCACCCGGAGCGGCGAATCACCCCCCACTCGTCCCTCACCCGCCGCTCCCCGACCGCCCGGGAACCGGAACCCGCGCCACCGGCGTCCGTCAACGGCGGGAGGTGGAGCGGGTCGAAAGGCCCGGCCCTGTGACAGCCCTGTGACAGTCGACGGACAGCGCCATCACAACCGGCGGGCAGGATTTTCGATGTCGCCGCAGGACAGCGGGCCAACCGGCCGGCTGGAAGGCGGCGACGGAACCGCTCGAACCGATCCAAGGGGGCGCACGATGAACGCCATGCTTCAGACCCGGACCAACCCGGCTGTCCGCACCGCGCGTTCGTCAGCGACGACCCACAAGACCCGGTTCGAGGTCAGGACCGACGAGGCCTCCGGTGCCGTGACCGTACGGGGGTGCGCACACAGCACCGGTGGAAACACTGTCGCCCGCCGGGTGAGCGGGGGCGGCAGGACGGGGGAGCTGTACGGGATCGGCCGCCGGGGGAACGCGGCCGACTCCGCCGCCACCCTGACGCTGCGGGGGATCCTCCCCGTCCGCGTCGAGGGTGCGGACGCCCCGGGGGGGAACCGGGGCATCGGGGGGACCGGCCTGCGGAAGGCCGACTCGGGGGAGTCGGCCGGCCGCGAGGCCGCCGGTGCGACGCTGCTGCGGCTGAACCCCGCGGCGGCGCGCACCACCGAGGTGGCACAGGGCGGGGCGCGGGGGGAGCACCCGGCCGTCGCGGAGGACCACATCACCGAGTTCACCGCGTACGTGCGCGAGCGCCGCGCCTCCCTGTACGCCACCGCGTACCACCTCACCGGTGACCGCTACGAGGCCGAGGACCTGCTGCAGAGCGCGCTCTTCAGCACCTACCGGGCCTGGGGCCGGATCACCGACAAGGCCGCGGTGGGGGGCTACCTCCGCCGCACCATGACCAACCTGCACATCTCCGCCTGGCGGCGCCGCAAGGTCAACGAGTACCCGACCGAGGAGCTGCCGGAGACGGTCGGCGACACGGACGCGATGGGCGGCACCGAGCTGCGCGCCGTGCTCTGGCAGGCGCTGGCCAAGCTGCCGGAGAACCAGCGGACCATGCTGGTGCTCCGCTACTACGAGGGCAAGACCGACCCGGAGATCGCCGACGTGCTCGGCATCAGCGTCGGCACGGTCAAGAGCAGCATCTGGCGCGCGCTGCGCCGGCTGCGCGACGACGAGCAGCTGAACACCTCGGGCGACACCGTCCGGGCCTTCGGCGAGCTGGTCGCGTAACAGGGACTCCCGTCGGGGGACGGGTAGCAGGACGGACAGGCACGGTCGGCGCCGGCTCGGGGGAGCGGCGCCGCCCGGGGGAGCCCTGACCGTCCGGGGAAGGCGGCGGGCCCGGTGCGGGGGAGACGCACCGGGCCCGCTGTTCCGTGTCACGGGGTGGGAACCGCCGTTCCGCACGGCGGGGGTGAAGACGAAGGCGGTCGGTCAGACCGCGGAGAGCTCGCCGGCGGTGGCCGCCACGCGGATCCGCCGCTCGGCCTCCGGCCCGGCGCACGGGTGCGAGCCCAGCGCGACCTGCCGGCCGACGATGCTCCGTTCGGCCCGCATCAGCCGCCAGCCGCGGCGCAGCAGCACCGGCAGCGACTTGCGGCCCTCGCGGACGTCCCGGCGCAGCCGCCACCAGGCGGTCGTGAACGCGCCGTTGCGCAGGCACAGGGCGTCACCGAGCAGGCCCTCGGCGGCGCAGTCGGCGACGATCTCGGCGGCGAAGATGCCCTCGGCGACGAACGCGCCGGCACCGCCGAGGTCCAGCGCCCGGGTGGAGACCCGGCCGTTGTCCGGGATGGAGTACACCGGGACCGCGGTCCGCCCGGTCTCGTACAGCGCGCGGATGGCCGCCACGGCCTGGTCGCGGTGCCAGGCCAGCGGGGAGTCCCAGTCCACCGAGCCGTCGGGCAGCCGCGGCAGGGTGGGGTCGTCGCCGTCCTTGTAGAAGTCGTCGAGCTGGAGGACCGGCAGGCCGCTGCGTTCGGCGAGCGAGGACTTCCCGGATCCGGAGGGCCCGGAGAGCAGGACCACCCGGGCGCGGGCTATCGGCACAGGGTTCAGCGGGGAGTCACTCACGGGACACCAGTCTGACGCATCCCGGCCGGATGCCGAAACCCGGCTGCGTCACACTTCGTGCACGGCCCCGGGGCTTCCGGCCTTCGCGCCCTCGGCCCGGACGGCCGCGGGGTCGGTCAGGGCGGCGTGCAGCAGCGGCAGGTAGCGGCTGTCGACCTGGAGGAAGACGCGGTCCTCGGCGCCCGGCGCCAGGTACGCGGTGGCGGCCCAGTCCTGGCTGTGCCAGGTGTCCGGCTCCGGCTCGTGGAAGGTGCCGCCGGAGGGCAGCTCGACCGGGCCGTCGAGGTCACGCGCGGTGAACACGGCCGACGGGGCGCCCGGCGTGATCCGCAGCCGCCCGTTGAGGTAGCGGGGCTGCCAGCCGGGCCCGTCGGAGCGCGCCGAGCAGGGGATCCGGACCGGACGGCCGGCGGCCAGCCGACGCCGGGTGCGGGCCACGTGCCGGGCGCGCAGGAACCCGTCCGCGAACAGGGCCAGAAACTCGCCGACCAGCTCTCCCATGAGCGTCGTCCCCCTCGGTGCGTGGTGTGGCCCCAGTCTGCGCGGCCGCCCGGGGCCGCCGGGAGCGTCGAACGGCTCGATCCGGCACGACGAAAGTCGACGGGCCCCGCGAAGACGGCCCCGGGAAAGTCGACGGACCCGCGCCAGGGGGGGAGAGGCGCGGGTCCGTCCTGTGACCGTCCGGGCCCTGGGGGGGAGAGGGCACTGGGGACGGCCAGTCTGTGGAGTTGTGACAACCGGCGGCTACCCAGGGTAACCGCATGGGGTGACCCGGAGGTCAGATACCCATCGGGTGCCAGACCGTCTTGGTCTCCAGGAACGAGAGTAGCCGGTCCGTTCCGGGAGCATTGGTCCAGTCCTGGGCGAACGGGTCCGGCTCCGGGCGGATCACCCGCTTCAGGGTATCCGCGGCCAGCGCCTCCAGCTCGCGCGCCGCGCCGGGGCCGGCGTCCGCGATGGCCCCGGTGAGGTCCACCGCGTTGACGTCCTGGTGCGAGGCCAGGGTCGGCGCGATGTCCGCGGTCCGGCCGGACAGGATGTTGACCACGCCGCCCGGGACGTCCGAGGTGGCGAGCACCTCGCCCAGCGACAGGGCCGGCAGCGGGGCGTCGGCCGCGGCCGCCACCACCACGGTGTTGCCGGTGGCGATGGCCGGGGCGATCGCCGAGACCAGGCCGAGCAGCGAGTGCCCGTAGCCGGCCTGCGGGGCGACGATCCCGACCACGCCGGTCGGCTCCGGGGTGGAGAGGTTGAAGTACGGCCCGGCGACCGGGTTGGCGCCGCCCGCGATCTGGGCGACCTTGTCGGTCCAGCCCGCGTACCAGACCCAGCGGTCGATCGCGGCGTCCACCAGGGCGGCCGCCTTCTTCGGGCCGACGCCCTCGGAGAGCGCCACCTCGGCGGCGAACTGCTCGCGCCGGCCCTGCAGCATCTCGGCGACCCGGTACAGCACCTGGCCGCGGTTGTACGCGGTGGTGCCGGCCCAGCCCTTGACCGCCGCGCGGGCGGCCAGGACCGCGTCGCGGGTGTCCTTGCGGGTGCCGAGCGGGACGTTGGCGAGCCACTCGCCCTTTGAGTCGGTCACCTCGTACACCCGCCCGCTCTCGGAGCGCGGGAACTTCCCGCCGACGTACAGCTTGTAGGTCTTGAGGACATCAAGACGGCTCACGACATCAGACATCGAGGTAGGCCTCCAGACCGTGCCGGCCACCCTCGCGGCCGTAGCCCGACTCCTTGTAGCCGCCGAACGGCGAGGTCGGGTCGAACTTGTTGAAGGTGTTGGCCCAGACCACGCCGGCCTTCAGCCGGTTGGCGGTCCAGAGGATCCGCGAGCCCTTCTCCGTCCAGATGCCGGCGGAGAGGCCGTACGGGGTGTTGTTGGCCTTCTCGACCGCCTCGGCGGGGGTGCGGAAGGTCAGCACCGACAGCACCGGGCCGAAGATCTCCTCCTGGGCGATCCGGTGGGCCTGGCTGACGCCGGTGAAGATGGTCGGCCGGAACCAGAAGCCGGTGCCCGGCAGGTCGCAGGCGGGCGACCAGCGCTCGGCGCCCTCGGCCTCGCCGGCGTCGGTCAGCGCGGTGATCCGGGCCAGCTGCTCGGCCGAGTTGATGGCGCCGATGTCGGTGTTCTTGTCCAGCGGGTCGCCGACCCGCAGGGTGGCCATCCGGCGCTTCAGCGACTCCAGCAGCTCGTCCTGGATCGACTCCTGGACCAGCAGGCGGGAACCCGCGCAGCAGACGTGGCCCTGGTTGAAGAAGATGCCGTTGACGATGCCCTCGACCGCCTGGTCGATCGGCGCGTCGTCGAAGACGATGTTGGCCGCCTTGCCGCCGAGCTCCAGCGAGAGCTTCTTGCGGGTGCCGGCCAGCTGCTTGGCGATCGCCCGGCCGACCGGGGTCGAGCCGGTGAAGGCGATCTTGTTGACGTCCGGGTGCGCGGTGAGCGCCGCGCCGGTCCGGCCGTCGCCGGTGACGATGTTGACGACGCCCTTCGGCAGACCGGCCTGGCGGCAGATCTCGGCGAAGCGCAGCGCGGTCAGCGGGGTGGTCTCGGCCGGCTTGAGGACCACGGTGTTGCCGGTGGCCAGCGCGGGCGCGATCTTCCACGCCAGCATCATCAGCGGGAAGTTCCACGGGATGACCTGGCCGGCCACGCCGATCGGCTTCGGGTTCGGGCCGAAGCCGGCGTAGTCCAGCTTGTCCGCCCAGCCGGCGTAGTAGAAGAACCACGCGGCGACGTTCGGGATGTCGAAGTCGCGGGTCTCGCGGATCGGCTTGCCGTTGTCGATCGACTCCAGCACGGCCAGCTCGCGGGCGCGCTCCTGGACGATCCGGGCGATCCGGAACAGGTACTTGGCGCGCTCGCTGCCGGGCAGCGCCGACCAGTCGACGAAGGCCTTGCGGGCGGCGGCGACCGCGCGGTCGACGTCCTCCTCGGTGCCCTGGGCGAACTCGGCGAGCACCTGCTCGGTGGCCGGGTTGACCGTCTTCAGGGCCTCGCTGCCGGAGGAGTCGACGAACTCGCCGCCGATGAAGTGCCCGTAGGAGCTGGCGATGTCGCCGGCCGCGGCGGGCGACTCGGGGGCTGGGGCGTAGCCGAACAGGCCGGTCGGCTTGGCGGTGGTCCGCTCGGCCGTGGGCTCGTCGGTCTTCTTGCTGTTCTTGGCCATGATTCTCAGTCCACCGTCACGTAGTCGGGACCGGAGTACCGTCCGGTGGTCAGCTTCTGACGCTGCATCAGCAGGTCGTTGAGCAGGCTGGAGGCGCCGAAGCGGAACCAGTGCGGGCTCAGCCAGTCGTCGCCGAGGGTCTCGTTGACCATCACCAGGTACTTCATCGCGTCCTTGGTGGTCTTGATCCCGCCGGCGGGCTTCACGCCGATCTGGACGCCGGTGGCCGCGCGGAAGTCGCGGACCGCCTCCAGCATCAGCAGGGTGACCGGCGGGGTCGCGTTGACGGCGACCTTCCCGGTCGAGGTCTTGATGAAGTCGGCGCCGGCCAGCATCGCCAGCCAGGAGACCCGGCGCACGTTGTCGTACGTCTGGAGCTCGCCGGTCTCGAAGATCACCTTGAGGTGGGCGGAGCTGCCGTCGGGGCGGCGGCAGGCCTGCTTGACGGCGACGATCTCGTTGTAGACGTCCAGGTAGCGGCCGGAGAGGAAGGCCCCCCGGTCGATCACCATGTCGATCTCGTCGGCGCCGGCCGCGACCGCGTCGGCGGTGTCGGCGAGCTTGACCGGGAGCGCGGCGCGTCCGGCCGGGAAGGCGGTGGCGACGGAGGCGACCTGGATGTCGGTGCCCTGCAGCGCCGCCTTCGCGGTGGCGACCATGTCCGGGTAGACACAGATCGCGGCGACGCGGGGGGTGGACGGGTCGGTCGGATCGGGGTTCCTGCCCTTGGTGCACAGGGCGCGCACCTTGCCGACCGTGTCCGCGCCTTCCAGCGTGGTCAGGTCGATCATCGAGATGGCCAGGTCGATGGCGTACGCCTTGGCCGTGGTCTTGATCGAGCGGGTACCGAGAAGGGCGGCACGCGCCTCCAGGCCGACCTGGTCGACACCGGGCAGGCCGTGCAGGAAGCGACGGAGCGAGGCCTCGGACGCCGCGACGTCCTCGAGACCGCTGCCCGCAACGCCGGGGGCATTGGCTGCAAGAGTGGACATAGTCACCACACCAGCATATCTACGCGCGTAGTCAACCGCTAGAGCAGCCCGCTATCAATGCCGAATCGAGACCTCCGGACCCCGCGCGCCCCACCCGTATCCCCTGTTCTCCCCTGTAGATCGCGCAGGCCATGCGGCAGAATCGTCGGCATGACCGAATCCGACGGCAAGCCCCACCAGGGCTCGGCCGGCTCCGAAGGCGAGCCCGTGTACGCGGACCGCGTGTACCGCTCCGTTCCCGGCATGATCTCCGGGGTGCTGTTGTTGGCCGTCGCGGCGTGGCTGATCGGGGACGCGGCGCTGAACGGGACCGGGAAGACGCCCTGGGTCTCGCTCGCCGCGGTGCCGGTGTTCGCCTTCCCGGTGATCGCGTACACCCTGCGGCCGGCCGTGCGGGCCAACGAGCGGCGCCTGGTGGTGCGCAACCCGCTGCGGACCATCACCGCGCCCTGGGCCTCGGTGGACGCCCTGCGGGCCGGCTACTCGGTGGAGCTGCTCGCCGAGGGCGACAAGTACCAGGTGTGGGCGGTGCCGGTGTCGCTGCGCCAGCGCAAGCGCGCCGCCCGGGCCCGCGAGCGCGGCGGCCAGCAGCACGCCTCCCGGCTGGGCATGGTCTTCGGCTCGGGCGCCCCGTCCGGCCCCGGTGTGCAGGGCTCCGCGGACCCGACCAAGGCCTGGTCCGACCAGGTGGTCGGCGTCCTCCAGGACATGGCCGAGCGCAACGCCGGCCGCCCCGACGCCACCGGCCCGGTCGAGGTCCGCTGGTGCTGGTGGATCATCGCGCCGACGCTGGCCGGCCTGGTGGCGCTGATCACCGTCATCGCGGTCTGACCGCACCGCCGCCCGCGACACGCGGCCGTAGACGCCGAAGGGGCCCACCGGAATGTTCCGGTGGGCCCCTTCGGCGTCTACGCGGGCGCTCGCGGCTCAGGCGGTGATGCCCGCCGCGGCGGCCAGCGAGACCTTGATCGCGGCCAGCAGGTCGGCGGCGCGGGCCCGGGCCGGGGCGAGGTCGGCGGCGGTGGCGACCGGGAGGACAACCTCCAGGTAGCACTTGAGCTTCGGCTCGGTGCCGGAGGGGCGGACCACGATCCGGGCCGAGCGGACGGCGTCCCCGGCGAGGTAGTAGCGCAGGCCGTCGGTCGGCGGCAGGTCGGCGGAGCCGGCGGTGAGGTCGTCGGCCCGGGTGACGGTCAGGCCGGCCAGCTCGGTCGGCGGCTGCTCGCGCAGCGTGCGCATGGCGTCGGCGATCAGCGAGAGGTCCTCGACCCGGACGGAGAGCTGGTCGGTGGCGTGCAGGCCGTGCTCCAGCGCCAGGTCGTCCAGCAGGTCGGTCAGGGTGCGGCCGGACTGCTTGAGGGTGGCGGCGAGCTCGGCGACCAGCAGGGCGGCGGTGATGCCGTCCTTGTCGCGCACGCCCTGCGGGTCGACGCAGTAGCCGAGCGCCTCCTCGTAGCCGTAGCGCAGGCCCTCGGCCCGGGCGATCCACTTGAAGCCGGTGAGGGTCTCGGCGTAGTCGAGCCCGGCGGCCTCGGCGATCCGGCCCAGCAGGGTGGAGGAGACGATGGTGGTGGCGAGGGTACCGGTGGCCTTCTTGCCGACCAGGGCGGCGCCGAGCAGGGCGCCGACCTCGTCGCCGCGGAGCATCCGCCAGCCGCTCGCGCCGGTGCCGCCGCCGGCGGCGTCGCCGTCGGCGGGGACGGCCACCGCGCAGCGGTCGGCGTCCGGGTCGTTGGCGATGACGATGTCGGGGCCGACCGAGGCGGCGGTGCGGAAGGCGAGGTCCATCGCCCCCGGCTCCTCCGGGTTGGGGAAGGCGACGGTCGGGAAGTCCGGGTCGGGCTCGGCCTGCTCGGCGACCACGGTGGGGGCGGGGAAGCCGGCCCGGCGCAGCGCGGCGAGGAAGGTGTCGCGGCCGACGCCGTGCATCGGGGTGTAGACGATGTCGAGGTCGCGGGCCGTGTGCGGGTCGACGATGGACGCGGCCCGGTCGAGGTAGGCCTCGACCACGGACTCGTCGACGGTCTCCCAGCCGTCCGCGGCGAGCGGGACCTCGGTGAGCGAGCCGATGGCGTCGATCTCGGCGGCGATGCCCGCGTCGGCCGGCGGCACGATCTGCGAGCCGTCGCCCAGGTAGACCTTGTAGCCGTTGTCCTGCGGCGGGTTGTGGCTCGCGGTGACGGTCACGCCGGCCGCGGCGCCGAGGTGGCGGACGGCGTAGGCGAGCACCGGGGTGGGCAGCGGGCGGGGGAACAGGGCGGCGCGCAGGCCGGCGCCGACCACCACGGCGGCGGTGTCGCGGGCGAAGTCGTAGGACTTGTGGCGGGCGTCGTAGCCGATCACCACGAGGTCGCCGAGGCCCTGCTGCTTGACGTAGGAGACCAGGCCGGCGGCGGCCCGGATGACCACGGCGCGGTTCATCCGCATCGGCCCGGCGCCGAGTTCGCCGCGCAGGCCGGCGGTGCCGAACTGGAGGCGGTCGGCGAAGCGCTCGGCCAGCTGGGCCCAGGCGAGCTTGGCCTTGGCCTCGGCCTCGGGGGCCTCGGCGTCGGCGAGCAGCGCGGCGAGCTCCGCACGGGTCTGCGGGTCCGGGTCCTCGGCCAGCCAGGTGCGGGCCCGGGCGAGGAGGTCGGTGGTGGTTGCCTGCGTCATGGCTGCAGCTCCAGAGGAAGTGCGTCGGTGATCGCCCGGTGGGACGGGCGCGGGGCGGGGCGAGACGAGACGTGTTGCGGGGGCGGGGCGGGACGGGACGGACCGCGAGGACGGGACGGGAGGTGCCGCGTCGCGGTCGCGCACGCGGACGGGGCCCGCGGGCGGGTGTGTCCGGCTGATCGTGCGATCAGCGGAGCACGGCCGCTCGCGGGCCCCGTCGCTCATGCAGTGTGCACCGCGTCGGCGTCAGATCCGCTCGAGGACCTTGGCCAGCAGCGCGCCCATGCGCTCGGCGGAGGCCTTGCCGGCCTCCAGCACCTCGGCGTGGTTGAGCGGCTCGCCGGTCATGCCGGCGGCCAGGTTGGTGACCAGCGAGATGCCGAGCACCTCGGCGCCGGCCTCACGGGCGGCGATGGCCTCCAGGGTGGTCGACATGCCGACCAGCTCGCCGCCGATCACCCGGGCCATGTTGACCTCGGCCGGGGTCTCGTAGTGCGGGCCGCGGAACTGGACGTAGACGGCCTCGTCGAGGGTCGAGTCGACCTCGCGGCACAGGTCGCGCAGCCGCTTCGAGTAGAGGTCGGTGAGGTCGACGAAGTTGGCGCCGACGATCGGGGAGTCGGCGGTCAGGTTGATGTGGTCGCTGATCAGCACCGGCTGGCCGGGGACCCAGCCGTGGCGCAGGCCGCCGCAGCCGTTGGTCAGCACGATGATGCCGCAGCCGGCCGCGGCGGCGGTGCGCACGCCGTGGACGACGGTGGCGACGCCGTGGCCCTCGTAGTAGTGGTTGCGGCCCAGGAAGATCAGGGCGCGCTTCTCGCCGATCTTCACCGAGCGGATCGTGCCGGCGTGGCCGGCGACGGCGGGGGCGGGGAAGCCCGGGAGATCGGTGACGGGGAACTCCGCCACGGTCTCGCCGAGGGCGTCGGCGGCCGGCACCCAGCCGGAGCCCATCACCAGGGCGACGTCGTGGCGCTCGGCACCGGTCAGCTCGCGGAGGCGCTCGGCGGCGGCCTGCGCGGCGGCGTAGGGGTCGGCGGAGACGACCGACTGAGGAGATGCGTTCACAGGTCCGAGGATAGACGGGAAATGGCTACGCGCGTAGAAAATCCTGGTACGACGTGCCGGATCGTTACCCGGATGGCGTGAACGTACAGCTCCGGGGCGCCCGCGCGGCGGTACGACCCGGAGCCGGCTGTGAACGGGGCGGTCAGCAGGGGCGGCGGCGCAGGTCCAGCACGTAGTCGTCGGGGGCGCCGGCGCTCTCCGCCGCGTCGGCGATCAGGCCCAGGTAGCGGGCGGCGGGCAGACCGCCCTCGTAGTCGTTGAGCACGTACGTCCAGACCGACACGTCGCCGTCCAGGGTCTGCGCGCGCAGCTTGGTCTTGCGGTAGATGCCGAGCTGGACGCCCTCCCAGCGGTCGAGCCCCTCCTCGTCCATCGGCGCCACGTCGTACAGCGAGACGAAGACCTGGTCCTTCTCGTCCTCCACCACGGTGGCCAGCGAGCCCTCCCAGCCGAGGTGTTCGCCGCCGAAGGTGAGCCGCCAGCCGGTCAGCCACCCGGTGCCGCGCAGTGGGGAGTGCGGGGCGCGGCGGGTCATCTGCCGGGCATCGAGGTTCGTGGCATACGCGGCGTAAAGGGGCATGGGGGGAACACTACGGCCCCTGGGCGATCGCACAGAAGCCCCGACCCCGGCGTGGCAGCGCTCCCGGCGTGCGGGACAATGGTGGACGTGACTCGGATCGTGATCATCGGTGGCGGACCCGGCGGCTACGAGGCGGCGCTGGTAGCCGCTCAGCTCGGCGCGGAGGTGACCGTCGTCGACCGCGACGGTCTGGGCGGATCGGCGGTGCTCACGGACTGCGTGCCGTCGAAGACCCTGATCGCGACCGCGGAGGTGATGACGACCTTCGACAGCTCGTACGAGGAGCTGGGCATCATCGTCGCCGACGACACCCCGCCGCTGGAGCAGCAGGCCCGGGTGGTCGGCGTGGACCTCGGCAAGGTCAACCGACGCGTGAAGCGGCTGGCGATCGCCCAGTCGCACGACATCACCCAGTCCGTCACCCGGGCCGGGGTCACCGTGCTGCGCGGCCGCGGCCGGCTCGGCGCCGGCGGCCAGGCCGTGGACGGCTCCCGCGAGGTGCTGGTGGACGCGCCCGACGGCAGCGTGCAGTCGCTGCGCGCCGACGCGGTGCTGATCGCCACCGGCGCCCACCCGCGTGAGCTGCCGGACGCCCAGCCGGACGGCGAGCGGATCCTCACCTGGACCCAGGTGTACGACCTGGACGAGCTGCCGCGCGAGCTGATCGTGGTCGGCTCCGGCGTCACCGGCGCCGAGTTCGCCGGCGCGTACCAGGCGATCGGCTCCAAGGTCACCCTGGTCTCCTCGCGCGACCGGGTGCTGCCCGGCGAGGACCCGGACGCCGCCGAGGTGCTGGAGGAGGTCTTCCGCCGCCGCGGCATGAACGTGATGAGCCGCTCGCGGGCCGAGAGCGCCAAGCGCATCGGCGACAAGGTCGAGGTCACCCTCTCCGACGGCACGGTGATCGAGGGCACGCACTGCCTGATGGCGGTCGGCTCGATCCCGAACACTGCGGAGATGGGCCTGGAGGAGGCCGGGGTCAAGCTCAACGACTGGGGCCAGATCCAGGTCGACCGGGTCTCCCGCACCTCCGCCCCCGGCGTGTACGCGGCCGGCGACTGCACCGGCGTCTTCATGCTCGCCTCGGTGGCGGCCATGCAGGGCCGGATCGCGATGTACCACGCGCTGGGCGACGCGGTGCAGCCGCTGAACCTGAAGACGGTGGCCTCCAACGTCTTCACCGACCCGGAGATCGCCACCGTCGGCTACACCGCCGCCGACGTGGAGTGCGGCAAGATGGACGCGGTCGAGGTCAAGCTGCCGCTGCGGGGCAACCCGCGGGCGAAGATGCAGGGCATCCGGGACGGCTTCGTGAAGCTGTTCTGCCGCCCGGGCACCGGCATCGTGGTCGGCGGCGTGGTGGTCGCCCCGCGCGCCAGCGAGCTGATCCACCCGATCTCGCTCGCCGTGGACGCCAATCTGACCGTCGAACAGGTGGCCAGCGCCTTCACCGTCTACCCGTCGGTCTCCGGCTCCACCGCCGAGGCCGCCCGCCAGCTCCACATCCGCAAGCGCGAGGGCGGCGAATCCTGAGCACCGGGCGCCCAGTTGAGGGGCGGTCGCCGTTCGGCGGCCGCCCCTCGCGCATGCCGGGGGTCACCCGGACGGCGGGCGCAGTCCCGGATCACCGACGGCGCGCATTGTACGGTCACGCGCCGCTCGGGCGTGAGCAATTCCCGCTACTAGCAGCAAACGCCTGAAAGCAGACGGTCACGCAGGTTACCGTCGGTTCTGTGTTTGCAGCAGAACGTCGCCAGTTGATCCTCGAAATGGTGCGCGCCAACGGAGCGGTCTCGCTCCGGGAGTTGGCCCGCGTCGTCCAGACCTCCGAAGTGACCGTGCGCCGCGACGTGCGGGCCCTGGAGGCAGAAGGGCTCCTCGACCGCCGGCACGGCGGCGCGGTGCTCCCCGGCGGCTTCAGCCGCGAACCCGGTTACCCGCAGAAGACCCACCTCTCCGCGGCGGAGAAGAGCGCCATCGCCGATCTCGCCGCCGGGCTGGTGGAGGAGGGCGACGCCGTGGTGGTCGGCGCCGGCACCACCACCCAGGAGCTGGCCCGCCGGCTGGCCCGGGTGCCCGGGCTGACGGTGGTCACCAACTCGCTGCTGGTCGCCCAGGCGCTGGCGCACGCCAACCGGGTCGAGGTGGTGATGACCGGCGGCACCCTGCGCGGCTCCAACTACGCCCTGGTCGGCAGCGGTGCCGAGCAGTCGCTGCACGGGCTGCGGGTCACCAAGGCGTTCGTCTCCGGCAGCGGGCTGACCGCCGAGCGCGGCCTCTCGACCACGAACATGCTCTCCGCGAGCGTGGACCGGGCGCTGGTGCAGTCGGCCACCGAGGTGATCATCCTCGCCGACCACACCAAGCTCGGCGCGGACACCATGTTCCAGACGGTCCCGACCGAGACCATCACCCGGCTGGTCACCGACGAGCACGCCACCGCCGACGACGCCACGGCCCGGGAGCTCGACGCGCTCGCCGACTGCGGGGTGCAGATCGACCTCGCGCCGCTCGGCGCCCACCCGGGCGGCGACACCCCGGTGCACGGCACCGGCAGCGGCCCCGTCCACCAGACCCAGCCGGGCCCGCTGGCCCGCCGGGCCGCCCCGCCGCCCGGTGGCGCCCCGCTGCCCGGTCAGCGGCGGCCGGGCGTGCACGGCGGCCCCGGGGGCCCGGGCGGACCGTCCGGTCCGGGTGGGCCGCTGCCGGCCAGACTCGCCGAGCTGGGGATGCCGCGCGGCCGCTGAGGCCCCGCACCCGCCCCGACGCACCACCGAGAGGTACCGCCGAAACGCGACCGGTCCGCACACCCGAAGGTGTACGGACCGGCGGCGGGACGTGCGACCCGGGGTCAGTCCTTGATCTCGCAGAGCGCGGCGCCGCTGGAGACGCTCGCGCCGACCTCGGCCTTGAGGCCGACGACGGTGCCCGCCTTGTGGGCGTTCAGCGGCTGCTCCATCTTCATCGCCTCCAGGACGACGATCAGCTCGCCCTCGGCGACGACCTGGCCCTCCTCGACGGCGACCTTGACGATGGTGCCCTGCATCGGCGAGGCCAGGGTGTCACCGCCGACCGCGGAGCCGGCCTTCTTGGCGCCGACCCGGCGCTTGGCCTTCGCGGCCCCGGCACCGGCCGCCGGGGCGGCGGAGACGCCCAGCGAGGACGGCAGCGAGACCTCGATCCGCTTGCCGCCGACCTCGACGACCACGGTCTCGCGGGTCTCCGCCTCCTCGCCCTCGCCGGCGGCACCGGCGAACGCGGGGATGGTGTTGTCGAACTCGGTCTCGATCCAGCGGGTGTAGACCGTGAACGGGCCCTCGCCGCCGTGCACCTCGGGCGCGAACGCCGGGTCGGTGACGACCGCCTGGTGGAACGGGATGGCGGTGGCCATGCCCTCGACCTTGAACTCGGCCAGGGCGCGCTTGGCGCGCTCCAGCGCCTGCTTGCGGTCGCGACCGGTGACGATCAGCTTGGCGAGCAGGGAGTCCCAGGCCGGGCCGATGACCGAGCCGGTCTCCACGCCGGAGTCCAGCCGGACGCCGGGGCCGGACGGCGGGGCGAACAGCGTCACCGTGCCGGGCGCGGGCAGGAAGTTGCGGCCCGGGTCCTCGCCGTTGATGCGGAACTCGAAGGAGTGGCCGCGGATCTCCGGGTCGCCGTAGCCGAGCTCCTCGCCGTCGGCGATCCGGAACATCTCGCGGACCAGGTCGATGCCGGCGACCTCCTCGGTGACCGGGTGCTCGACCTGCAGACGGGTGTTGACCTCCAGGAAGGAGATCGTGCCGTCCTTCGCGACCAGGAACTCGCAGGTGCCGGCGCCCTGGTAGCCGGCCTCCTTGAGGATGGCCTTCGACGCCCGGTACAGCTCGGCGTTCTGCTCGGGGGTGAGGAACGGCGCGGGCGCCTCCTCGACCAGCTTCTGGTGCCGGCGCTGCAGCGAGCAGTCACGGGTGGAGACGACCACCACGTTGCCGTGCTTGTCCGCCAGGCACTGGGTCTCGACGTGCCGCGGGTTGTCCAGGTAGCGCTCGACGAAGCACTCGCCGCGGCCGAAGGCGGCGACCGCCTCGCGCACCGCGGACTCGAACAGCTCCGGGATCTCCTCCAGGGTGCGGGCGACCTTGAGGCCGCGGCCGCCGCCGCCGAAGGCCGCCTTGATGGCGACCGGCAGGCCGTGCTCCTGGGCGAAGGCGACGACCTCGTCGGCGCCCGCGACCGGGTCCGGCGTGCCGGCGACCAGCGGGGCACCGGCGCGCTGCGCCACGTGCCGGGCGGTGACCTTGTCACCGAGGTCGCGGATGGCCTGGGGCGGCGGGCCGATCCAGGTGAGGCCCGCGTCGATGACGGCCTGGGCGAACTCGGCGTTCTCCGACAGGAAGCCGTAGCCGGGGTGGACGGCGTCGGCGCCGGAGTCGGCGGCGGCCTGGAGCACCTTGGCGATGTCCAGGTAGCTGGTGCCGGGGGTGTCGCCGCCCAGCGCGTAAGCCTCGTCGGCCGCGCGGACGTGCAGCGCATCCCGGTCCGGCTCGGCGTAGACGGCGACGCTGGCGATACCGGCGTCCGAGCAGGCACGGGCGACGCGGACGGCGATTTCCCCGCGGTTGGCGATGAGCACCTTGCGCACTGTGGCTCCCTTCTTGAACCTCGTTGAGTTTATGGATTCCTGGGCAGTACCGGCGAGTAGCCCCAGGTTGTGAACTATCCCACACGGAGGGTGATGCGTCCGGGCGGGTGGTGGACGGCCCGGCGGGCGTCTGTGCAGGTGGTGCCGGGAGCGGTGGTGGAGCGGGGGTGATCGCGGACGGTGACCCGACGGCGTGGCGGGGCGGTGGGCTTGGCCACACCCTCGTCGAACGGGGCCGGGGCGGGCCCGCTCAAGCGCTCGGCGCGGTCGTGCCGGCGGCCTGCGCGGGCGGCGCCGGACGCGGGTTCGGGGTCGGCTGCGCGGTCGGTTGCGCGGTCGGCGGGCGCTCCACCGCCTCGGCGGTGACGTCGGCGACCTGCTCGACCACGTCCGGCCCGTACGCGTTCGGGTTGACCACCCGCAGCAGGAGGGCGAAGGTGCCGTCCGTGCCGTACCGGCGGGTCAGCCGGCGGTGGTGGGTCACCAGGTGGCGGACGCCGGCGTGGTTGGCGATGCCGGTCTGTCCGGAGATCAGGAACACCGGGCGGCCGCCCTCGGGGGTGGCCAGCCGGGCCACCAGGACGTGCACCGCGACGTCCTGGTCGGCGGTGTACGTCCGGCCGCCGACGGTGATGGTGTTGTCCAGCGGGGCCTGGCTGCTGGAGATCGTCACCCCGGGCAGGCCCCAGGCCAGGTGGGCGGCCATCCGGTCGTTGGAGACCGGGCCGCCGAGGCAGAGCTCGGTCTTGCCGCCGAGGCCGCGCGGCGCGGCGTCGTGCGCGACCAGGTCGGCCTGGGCGCCGCACTCCTTCACCAGGGCGGCGAGTTCCATCAGCGCGTAGGCGTCGCGCCGGGTGACCGTGCGCGCGTGGGCGCCGGTGCCGATGCTGCGGTTGACCACGATCAGGCACTCGCTGCCGGCCGGCAGGCCGAGGAACGCCCTGGTCCGTTCCAGCCGGCGTCTTCGGCGCAGGCTCTGGCCGAGCCAGCCGAGCCCGGCGCTGAGCGCGCTGGCCACCAGGCCCAGCAGGACGTTGAGCAGACTGTCGGTCATCCGCTCGCCACCTCCCCCGTTCGAACGGTGCCGGTCAGCCTAGCGGCCGACCGGCCGGCCGGTCGACGGCCCCCGGCCGGACCGTCGACGGCTCCGGAGCATCCTCCTGGCGGGCGTCAAACGAGCTTCGCCGCGCGGAAGTTGGCGTAAACAGCTCCGGTCCGCCAGGCGTCGGGGCCGGCTACCGCCAGAGGTCGGTGATCCGGACGTCCAGGTCGGCGAGCAGGGTGCGCAGCAGCGGCAGCGACAGGCCGATGACGTTGCCGTGGTCGCCCTCGATGCCCTCGACGAACGGCGCCGAGCGGCCGTCCAGGGTGAACGCGCCGGCCACGTGCAGCGGTTCGCCGGTGGCGATGTAGGCGGCGATCTCGGCGTCGTCCGGGGTGCCGAAGCGGACGGTGGTGGAGGCGGTCGCGGAGGACTGCCGCCCGGTGGCGGTGTCGATCACGCAGTGCCCGGTCTGCAGGACGCCGGCCCGGCCGCGCATCGACTGCCAGCGGGCGAGCGCCTCGGCCGCGTCGGCGGGCTTGCCGAGCGCGAGGCCGTCCAGCTCCAGCACCGAGTCGCAGCCGATGACCAGTTCGCCATCGGAGAGGCCGGCGGCGACGGTCTTGGCCTTGGCCTCGGCGAGGACGAGCGCGAGTTCGGCGGGGGTGGCGGCGGTGAGGGCGTCCTCGTCGACGCCGCTGACCACCACGCGCGGGTCGAGGCCCGCCTGGCGGAGCAGCCCGAGGCGGGCGGGGGAGGCGGAGGCGAGGACGAGGGTGCGGCGGTCGGTCATGCCCACCAGGGTATGGGGTGCGGCGTCCGCCGGTCAGGCCGATCGGTCGGCCGCGGGGGCGGGGGAGGGATCAGGTGAAGAACCGGGTCACCATGATCAGGACCGAGCCCACCAGCACGATGGCGGCCAGCACCCGGCCGGCCCGCTGCATCCGCTGCTGCATCCGCTGGGCCTCGGGGGAGGGTTCGTCGCGGGGATCTGACCAGAGCACGCCTCCAGGGTGCGCCGCGCCCGGTGCCGTCCGCCTGAGTATCCGTACTCAGGTTTCGGACGGCACCGGGCGCGGTCCCGGCGGGTCGGCGGGGCCGCTCAGCCCGCCCAGCCGGAGGTGCGCCAGACGTTGACGCCCGGGCGCGGGGCGGCGCGCAGCCGGCGCGCGCGGTCGTTCCAGGCGGAGTCCGGGCCGGCGCCGGCGCGGCGGGCCGCCTCGGCGGCGGCCTGTGCGGCGGCGGCCCGGGCCTGGACCACCGCCAGGACGGTGGCCAGCTCCTCGGGGGTCGGCTGCCCGTGCAGCACGTGGATCGGGGCCATGCTCAATCCTCTCGCGATCCTGCTGGTCCGGGCTAGAGCGGGATGTTGCCGTGCTTCTTGGGCGGCAGCACCTCGCGCTTGCCGCGCAGCGCGCGCAGGCCGCGGACGATGTGCCGGCGGGTCTCGCTCGGCGCGATGACGGCGTCCACGTAGCCGCGCTCGGCGGCCAGGTACGGGTTGAGCAGGGTGTCCTCGTAGGAGGCGATCAGCTCGGCCCGCTTCTCGTCGGCGGTCC
This sequence comes from Kitasatospora sp. NPDC093806, assembly GCF_040683335.1. Lineage (NCBI taxonomy): Bacteria > Bacillati > Actinomycetota > Actinomycetes > Kitasatosporales > Streptomycetaceae > Kitasatospora > Kitasatospora sp. NPDC093806. The sequence continues at coordinate 29,527 of NZ_JBFBDO010000019.1, read as the reverse complement.
CGGCGGCCTCGGCCTCGGCGATCTCCCGCCGGTGCAGGATGTTGACCGCGCCCTGCGCGCCCATGACGGCGATCTGCGCGGTCGGCCAGGCCAGGTTGAGGTCGGCGCCCAGGTGCTTGGAGCCCATGACGTCGTACGCGCCGCCGAAGGCCTTGCGGGTGATCACGGTGATCAGCGGGACGGTCGCCTCGGCGTAGGCGTAGATCAGCTTGGCGCCGCGGCGGATGATGCCGTCCCACTCCTGCTCGGTGCCGGGCAGGAAGCCGGGCACGTCGACGAAGGTGATCACCGGGATGTTGAACGAGTCGCAGGTGCGGATGAACCGCGCGGCCTTCTCGCTGGCGGCGATGTCCAGGCAGCCCGCCAGGTCCATCGGCTGGCTGCCGACGATGCCGACCGGGTGGCCCTCGACCCGGCCGAAGCCGGTGAGGATGTTGCCCGCGTACAGCGGCTGGGTCTCCAGGAACTCGCCGTCGTCGACGACGTGCTCGATCACCTTGTGCATGTCGTACGGCTGGTTCGCCGAGTCCGGCACCAGGGTGTCGAGTTCGAGGTCCTCGTCGGTGACGGTGAGGTCCGCCTCCTCGGGGAAGGACGGCGGGTCGGAGAGGTTGTTGGAGGGCAGGTACGAGAGCAGGCTCTTGACGTACTCGATCGCCTCCTTCTCGTCCGTGGCCAGGTAGTGCGCGTTGCCGGACTTGGCGTTGTGGGTGCGCGCGCCGCCCAGCTCCTCCATGCCGACGTCCTCGCCGGTGACGGTCTTGATCACGTCGGGGCCGGTGATGAACATGTGCGAGGTCTGGTCGGCCATCACCACGAAGTCGGTGATCGCGGGGGAGTAGACCGCGCCGCCCGCGCACGGGCCCATGATCAGCGAGATCTGCGGGATCACGCCCGAGGCGTGCACGTTGCGGCGGAAGATCTCGCCGTACAGGCCGAGCGAGACCACGCCCTCCTGGATCCGGGCGCCGCCGGAGTCGTTGATGCCGATGACCGGGCAGCCGGTCTTCAGCGCGAAGTCCATGACCTTGACGATCTTCTCGCCGAAGACCTCGCCGAGCGAGCCGCCGAAGACCGTGAAGTCCTGGGCGAAGACGGCGACCTGACGGCCGTCGACGGTGCCGTAGCCGGTGACCACGCCGTCGCCGTACGGCCGGTTCTTCTCCTGGCCGAAGTTGGTCGAACGGTGCCGGGCGAACTCGTCGAACTCGACGAAGGAGTCCTCGTCCAGCAGCTCGGCGACCCGCTCGCGGGCCGTCAGCTTGCCCTTGGCGTGCTGCTTCTCCACCGCCTTGGCGGAACCGGAGTGCACCGCCTCGTCGAGCCTGCGCCGGAGGTCGGCGAGCTTGCCGGCGGTGGTGTGCGGGTCGTACGGCGCCTCGGTCATTCCGGTGGCTCTCCCTGATCCTGGGCCGCGACCTGTTGTCGGGGCGCGCCGGCCGGGTGGGGCGGGCGCGGGCGAGGGACGCAGGGCGGCACAACGAACTACCGTTGAGTAGCGTAGCCAGCGCGGAGCGTTCGCCGTTATGGCCAGCGACACAGTGTGGTTGACGCACGTTATGCGGCACGATGGGGCGGACTGCGTTCTCCGGGCCGATCCGCGGGGCACGCCCTAGGCTCTGCCGCATGACCTCCGACACCCCGCGCGACACCCCGCGCCGCAGCGGACTGCGCGGCCTCGGCCACGCCGGGCCGTCGCCGTGGACCGACCTGGACCGCCCGCCGCTGGACGCCGCCGCGCTCCGCCGGGACCTGGTGCTCCCCGGTGGGCTCTGGACCTCGCTGGACGTCGTCGACGAGACCGGCTCCACCAACACCGACCTCGCCGCCCGGGCCCGCGAGGGCGCCCCGCAGGGCGCGGTGCTGGTCGCCGAGGTGCAGCGCTCCGGCCGCGGCCGGCTCGAACGGCAGTGGAGCGCGCCCGCCCGCTCCGGCCTCTTCCTCTCCGTCCTGCTTCGCCCGGACGAGGTACCCGTCGAGCGGTACGGCTGGTTGCCGATCCTGGTCGGCGTCGCCGCGGCGAGCACGCTCAGCCGGGTCGCCGAGGTCGAGGTCGGCCTGAAGTGGCCCAACGACCTCCAGGTCGAGGTGGACGGCGCGGAGCGCAAGCTCGGCGGCATCCTCACCGAGCTGAGCGGCGGCGCCGTGGTGGCCGGCCTCGGCCTCAACGTCTCGCTGCGCGAGCCCGAGCTGCCCGTCCCCACCGCCGCCTCGCTCGCCCTGGCCGGCGCCGCCGTCACCGACCGGTCCACCCTGCTGCGCGCCCTGCTGCGCGAGTTCGCCGGGCTCTACCGGGAGTGGACGGCCGCCGCCGGCGACCCGCACGCCAGCGGGCTGCTGTCCGCCTACGCGGACCGCTGCACCACGCTGGGGCGGCCGGTGAAGGTGCTGCTGCCCGGGGACCGCGAACTGCTCGGCGAGGCGGTGGCGGTGGACGGGGACGGCCGGCTGGTGGTCCGCACCCCGGACGGCACCCGGCGGGCGGTCGGCGCGGGCGACGTCGTGCACGTCCGTCCGGAGCCGCGCTAGGCGGGGCTTTCCCACCTCGTGTCCCCCCGTCTCCTTACCTCCCCTTGACCCGGGCGGATGCTCCGGATCGCGCGATTCCGTGCGAACATTCCACCTGGCAGCAGTGTGAGGCGCGCCACTGCCCCGCCGGGTGGCGGGCGCGCCCGGACAGGCAGGACACGAGGCGAGTGCGGCGACCGCACGGGGACGGACCGGTGGCAGAGGACGGCAGCAACGGCGACGGCGGCGACGGCGGCCCGGAGGGCCCCGACGACCAGACGGTCGCCCTCGACCTGGAACGCCTGATCCTGGACGCGCCGCGCCGCTACACCCCGTACCAGGCCGCGCGGGCCGCCGACGTCCCGATGGAGCTGGCCACCCGGTTCTGGCGGGCGATGGGCTTCCCGGACATCGGCCAGTCCCGGGCGCTGACCGACGGCGACGTGATCGCGCTGCGCCGGCTGGCCGGTCTGGTCGAGTCCGGCCTGCTGAGCGAGTCGATGGCGATCCAGGTGGCGCGTTCCACCGGGCAGACCACGGCCCGGCTGGCCGGCTGGCAGATGGACACCTTCCTGGAGAACCTCACCCAGTCCGTCGAGCCCGGGCTGACCCGCGCCGACGTCGCGTACCCGCTGGTCGAGCTGCTGCTGCCGGAGCTGGAGCAGTTCCTGGTGTACGTCTGGCGGCGGCAGCTGGCCGCCGTCACCGGCCGGGTGGTGCAGGCCGCCGAGGACCACGAGATCACCAGCGGCCGGCTCGCGGTGGGCTTCGCCGACCTGGTCGGCTTCACCCGGCTGTCCCGGCGGCTGGAGGAGGAGGAGCTCGGCGAGCTGGTCGAGACCTTCGAGAACACCTGCTCCGACCTGATCGCCGGCCAGGGCGGCCGGGTGATCAAGACGCTCGGCGACGAGATCCTGTTCGTCTCCGAGGACCCGGCGACCGCCGCCGAGATCGCGCTCAGCCTGATCGAGGCGCTGGCCGAGGACGACACCATCCCGGCGCTGCGGGTCGGCATGGCCTTCGGCACCGTCACCTCCCGGATGGGCGACGTCTTCGGCACGACGGTGAACCTGGCCAGCCGGCTCACCTCGATCGCGCCCAAGGACGCGGTGCTGATAGACGGGGAGTTCGCGGCGGCGCTGGAGCAGAACGGCAGCGTCGGGCCGGCCGACGCGGACGGGCCCGGGCTGGCCGAGGCGCTCTCGGTGGCCGCCGGGCTGCCGCCGGCCGGGCTGCCGGTGCCGGGGCCGGACGCCGCGCACCGGTTCAACCTGCAGCCGATGTGGCGCCGGCCGGTGCGCGGGCTCGGGCTGGTCGAGCCGTGGCTGCTCTCCCGGCGGCTGCGCGGGGAGTAGCGGGCCTGCGGGTTCGGTGGGGCTCGCGGGTTCGGTGGGGCTCGCGGGGCCGGTGCGGCCGCCGGGGTCGGCGCGGCCGCTGGGGTCGGCATGGCTTCCGGGGTCGGCGCGGCCGCGGGATCGCGGGTTAGCGGGCCGGTCGTGGTGGGGAGTGTTCTGGCAAGCCGAATGGTTGAAAGCCGTACGGTTGTCGCCGATCCGATCCCGCAAACAGGGCATAACCGAACGAAACCGCCATAGTCTTGGTGCAAGCGTCCGGGCCCGGGGCCGGGCCGGCGGCGCGTGGGGGGACCGCCAGCAGGACCGAGCACAGGGAGCGAGGCGAGCCGGTGAGCAGCGAGGCGACCATGACGGACCGCCCTGAGGCAGGCGTCGTTCCCGGACCCGGGAGCGCTTCCGCCGCCGCCCGCCCGGGCGGGCCCGACGGGCCGGCCACCGACGCGCGGCTGGCGGCCGTCGTCGAACTCGCCCAGGACATGGCCGGGGCGCTCACCCCGCTGGAGGCCGTCCGGGCCGCCGCCGCCCGCGCCACCGGGGCGCTCGGCGCCACCATGGCCGCCGTCTCGGTCTGGGACCGGGAGTCCGGCCGGCTGCGGGTCCTGGTCAACCACGGCGAGCTCTCTCCCGGCGAGGAGGAGCTGCCCGAGGACGAGTCCTACCCGGTCGCCGACTTCCCCGAGATCGTCACGTACCTGGAGGAGCGCTGGACCACCGGCCGGCTGCCGCGCGCCTGGGTGCAGACCGCCGACAACAGCCAGCCGCACGCCGGGCACTCGCACCCGACCGCCGGCGCGTACTGCCAGGAACGCGCCGCGGCGCTGCGCCGGCGCGGCCGGGCCTGCTGCGTGGTCGCGCCGATCGTGCTGCACGGGCAGGCCTGGGGCGAGCTCTACGTCGCCCGGACCGCCGGGATGCCCGGGTTCACCGACGCCGACGCCGACTACGCGACCCTGCTCGCCGCCCAGATCTCGGCCGGCCTCGCCCAGACCGAGCGCCTCGCCGACCTGCGCAAGCTCGCCTTCTCCGACCCGCTCACCGGCCTCGCCAACCGGCGCGCGGTGGACGCCCGGCTGGAGAGCGCGCTGGCCGCGCACAACCGGGACAACACCGTCGTCTCCCTGGTGGTCTGCGACGTCAACGGCCTCAAGCGGGTCAACGACCAGCTGGGCCACGAGATGGGCGACCGGCTGCTCGAACGCTTCGCCCACCAGCTCTCGCTGGCCGCCGCCAAGCTGCCCGGCAGCCTGGCCGCCCGGCTCGGCGGCGACGAGTTCTGCCTGCTCGCCGAGGGGCAGAAGGCGGACGAGGTGGTCGCCGTCGCCGAGGAGCTGTGCGCCCGCGCGCTGGCCCTGGCCGAGGGCGAGGGGGTGGCCTGCGGGGTCGCCTCCACCGGCGACTCGATCGGCCCCGTCACCACCGCCGACCGGCTCTTCCGGCTCGCTGACGCCGCCCAGTACCGGGCCAAGGCCGCCCGCGCCGCCCACCCGGTGGTCGCCGGCCGCAGTCACGGCCCCGGGTTCGCCCCCGACCCGACGGTGCTGCTCGCCGACGCCGCCGACCCGCAGCACCGGACCGACGGCCGCGGCCGCCCCGGCGGGCGGGCCGGCACCGGCGACCGGCGGCGGTTCCGCGGCGCCGCGCACAGCGCCGACCCGGGCCAGCTGCTCACCGCGGTGCTCGCCGCGCTCGACCGGCACAGCGCCGCCCGTGCAGTCCACCCGGCCGACACCATGGGCAAGCTCGCCGTCGTCGCCGAGACCGCGGCCCGGCTGCTGGACGCGGTCGGCTGGTGGATCTCCTACGTGCCGCCCGGCTCGCAGCTGATGCGCACCGCGCGGCACGCCGTCTACCGGATGACCAGCGGCCCGAGCAGCACCCGGGCGGAGACCCAGCGGGCCCAGATCGAGGCCCCGGACGCCGTCTTCGACCTGCGGCACTACCCGATGACCCGGCGCGCGGTGCGCGGCGGCGCCTTCGCGCTGCGGGCGGGCGCGGCGGGCAACGACCCGGCGGAGGAGGCCATGCTGGTGGTCTCCGGCTACCGCGGCATGGTCGCCGCCGGGGGCCAGAACGCGGCCGGCGGCTGGCTGCTCGAACTCTTCGCCGACGACGCGACCCTGCCGCTCGGCCAGGCCGCCTCCGCGCTGCGCGCGCTGGTCGCGGTGGCCCTCGCCGGGCCCGCCTCACCACCGGAGTCCTGACCCGCTGACCAGGGCGTTCGGGGCGCAGGTGTGGGGGTTCGGTGACCGCTTGGTTCCGAGCGGGTCGCGGTCCGGTCCTGGGGCTGGGCGCGGCGGGGCGGGCGTGGGATGGTGTCGGCGGTCGGCGGGCCGTCGGGGTCGCGCCGGATCTCATGACGGGGGAAAACGGTTATGCGCGCTCGGTTGACGGGCCTGGTCCTCTCGGCGGTGCTCGCGTTCGGCGGCACCGCGCTGGCGGCCGCTCCGGCGGCCTCCGCGGCCCCGGCCGCGGCGGTGGTCACGGCGGCTGCGGGTACGGCGGCGGGTACGGCTGCGGGTACGGCGGAGGTGGGCACGGCGTCGGTGGGCGCGGTGGTGGACCGGCACGGCACCACCACCCACCTGGCGGGTAAGGACAAGTCCAAGAAAAAGAAGAAGGGCGGCTTCCTCGGCACGATCATCGGGATCGTGGTCGGCATCGTCGTGGTGCTGGTGGTGGCCGCGCTGGTGGTCGCGGTGATCGTGATGCTCCGGCGCCGCAGCAAGAGCTGAACCGGCGGACCGCGGGTCAGCTGATCCGGTCGGGGCGGGTGTAGACGTTGGCGCCCTCGCCGCGCAGGAAGCCGACCAGGGTCAGGCCCAGCTCCTCGGCGAGGTCCACCGCGAGCGAGGACGGCGCCGAGACGGCGGCCAGCAGCGGCGCGCCGGCCAGCGCCGCCTTCTGGGTCAGTTCGAACGAGGCCCGGCCGCTGACCAGGAGCACGTGCCCGGTCAGCGGCAGCCGCCCCTCACGCAGGGCCCAGCCGACCACCTTGTCCACCGCGTTGTGCCGGCCGACGTCCTCGCGGGCGCAGAGCAGTTCGCCGGTGGCGCCGTCGAACAGCCCGGCCGCGTGCAGGCCGCCGGTGGACTCGAAGGTCCGCTGGACGGCCCGCAGCCGGTCCGGCAGCCCGTACAGCAGCGCGGGCGGGACGGTCAGCGGGTCGTCGCCGACCGGGTGGCGGACGTGGGTGCGGACGGCGTCCACGGTGTCCCGGCCGCAGAGGCCGCAGGCGCTGGTGGTGAGCAGGTTGCGGTGCGCGGAGAGCGGCAGCTCCCGGGCGGTGCCGCGCAGGGTCGCGTCCACGACGTTGTAGGTGTTGGCGCCGTCCTCGTCGGTGCCCGCGCAGTAGCGCAGCGCCGCGAGGTCCTCGGCCGTGTGGACCAGCCCCTCGCCGACCAGGAAGCCGGCCACCAGGTCGAAGTCCTGGCCGGGGGTGCGCATGGTGACGGTGAGCGGTTCGCCGCCGACCCGGATCTCCAGCGGCTCCTCGGCCGCCAGCGCGTCCGGCCGGGTGGTCCGCCCGTCCCCGCGCAGTCGGAGCACCCGCCGCCGTGCCGTCGCCCGCGTCATCGTCCTGTCCGCCCTCTCCGTCCACCGCGCCCCGGCGCCGTCCGCGGCCGCCCGGCGCTTCGCCGTCCGTCTCCCCACAGCGTGCGGCACGGGGAGGGGTATCCGAAAATCCAGGTGACCGAACCGATCCGGTGCCGGAGTTTCCAGTGGCTCGGAGTGGTTGTCATATTCCCATTCACCTGGTGAGATGGTGTATATGGATATGCACAGTGCTGCGGCCCCCCACGCGCCGCTCGTCCAGGTCGGCAAGGCCGACGTCAGTGCCGAGGACGTGCTGGCCGTCGCCCGGGGGAACGCCCGGGTCGAGATCGGCCCTGACGCGCTCGCCGAGATGGCGGCCGCGCGCGCCCGGATCGACGCCCTGGCCGCCGAACCGCGTCCCGTCTACGGCGTCTCCACCGGTTTCGGTGCGCTCGCCGTCCGCCACATCAGCCCCGAGCTGCGCGCCCAGCTGCAGCGCTCGCTGGTGCGCTCGCACGCCGCCGGGATGGGCCCGGCGGTCGAGCGCGAGGTCGTCCGCGCGCTGGTCTTCCTGCGGATGAAGACCCTCGCCAGCGGCCGCACCGGCGTCCGCCCGCTGGTCGCCCAGACCATGGCCGCCATCCTCAACGCCGACATCACCCCGGTGGTCCGCGAGTTCGGCTCGCTGGGCTGTTCCGGCGACCTCGCCCCGCTCTCGCACTGCGCGCTCGTCCTGATGGGGGAGGGCGTCGCCACCGGCCCCGACGGCGTCGAGAAGCCGGCCGGCGAACTGCTCGCCGCCGCGGGCATCGAGCCCGTCGAGCTGCTGGAGAAGGAGGGCCTCGCCCTCATCAACGGCACCGACGGCATGCTCGGCATGCTGGTCATGGCCATCTCCGACCTCCAGCGCCTGTTCACCACCGCCGACATCACCGCCGCGATGACCCTGGAGGCGCTGCTCGGCACCGACAAGGTGCTCGCCCCCGAGCTGCACGCCCCGATCCGCCCGCACCCCGGCCAGGCGCTCTCCGCCGCCAACATGCTGGCCGTGCTCGCCGGCTCCGGCCTCACCGGCCACCACCAGGACGACGCCCCGCGGGTCCAGGACGCCTACTCGATCCGCTGCGCCCCGCAGGTCGCCGGCGCCGGCCGCGACACCGTCGCGCACGCCGCGCTGGTCGCCTCCCGCGAACTGGCCGCCTCGGTCGACAACCCGGTGGTGCTGCCGGACGGCCGGGTCGAGTCCAACGGCAACTTCCACGGCGCCCCGGTCGCGTACGTGCTGGACTTCCTCGCCATCGCCGCCGCCGACCTCGGTTCGATCTCCGAGCGCCGCACCGACCGGCTGCTCGACAAGGCCCGCTCGCATGGCCTGCCGGCCTTCCTGGCCGACGACCCCGGCGTGGACTCCGGTCTGATGATCGCCCAGTACACCCAGGCGGCCCTGGTCAGCGAGAACAAGCGGCTCGCCGTGCCGGCCTCGGTCGACTCGATCCCCTCCTCGGCGATGCAGGAGGACCACGTCTCGATGGGCTGGTCCGCCGCGCGCAAGCTGCGCCAGTCGGTGGAGAACCTCGGCCGCATCCTCGCCGTCGAACTCACCGCCGCCGCCCGGGCGCTGGAGATCCGCCGGCAGGCCGACAGCGGCGGCACGGTGGCGCCCGCCACCGCCGCGGCGATGGCGGCCGCCCGCGCGGCCGGGGTCGGCGGCGCCGGGCGCGACCGCTTCCTCTCGCCGGACCTGGAGGCCGCCGCCGCGCTGGTCGCCTCGGGCGAGCTGGTGCGCGCGGTCGAGCAGGTCACCGGCCCGCTGGCCTGACCGGTCGGGTACGGCTACGCGGAGCGGGTGGGGCCCGGTCGCCGGTGGTCGCCGACCACGGGTGACCGGGTACCGGTGCCCGGTGGGCTCAGTCCCACTCGCTCCGCGCGGCCGAGGTCCGCTGCCGTTCCTGACGGCGCTCGCCGAGGGCGGCGGAGGCGTTGACGCCGACGATGCCGGCCCAGCAGGCGAGCAGGCCCCAGAAGCCGCTGGTGCTGCCCGCGATGGCGGTCAGCGGGATACCCAGGGCCATCGAGACGATCGGGAGCCGGGAGCTCGAACCGCCGAAGCGGCGCGGGCGGTGCCCGCGGCCGTGCGGGCCGTAGCCCTCCGGCGGGCCGTACGCCTCGGCCGGGCCGAGCCGCTCGGAGACCCGGCGCTCCACCCGGGCGTCGAGCCGGGCGTCGAGCCGCGACAGGAAGGAGTCGACGAGTTCCGACTCGTACTCCTTGCCGAGTTCCTTGCGGGCCTGCAGCGTGGCGTCCAGATCGCGCCGCACGTCGTCCTGGCGAGTGTCCATGGCCACCAGCCTGGGCCCGCAGGGTGCCACCGGTCCACGGATCCGTCCGGGATTCAGGGCGGACTCAGGGGGAATTCAGGGTCACCCCGAGACGTCCCGGCGGACGAGACGTCTTTGCCAGTGGCAGCCCGGTGCTGCACAGTCATCCGAACAGCCCGCATCCGGAGGTACCCGCATGACCGACACCGACGACACCGGCACGGTCGGCCCCTCCGCCCGGCTGCTCCAGCTCTTCGAGGGGCACCGGCTCACCCCCACCCAGCGGCGGATCGCGCACTCGCTGGTCCGGCACGCCACCGAGGCGCCGTTCCTCTCCAGCGTCGAGGTCGCCGAGCTGGCCGGCGTCAGCCAGCCCTCGGTCACCCGCTTCGCGGTCGCCCTCGGCTACGACGGCTACCCGGCGCTGCGCAAGCGGCTGCGCGAACTCGGCGCCGGCGAGCCCGTCAGCGCCGAGACCCCGGCCGACGCCGTCCGCAACGAGCACCAGCAGGCCGTGCTCGCCGAGATCGAGCACCTGCGCCACCTCGCCGACCTGCTCGCCGACCCCGAGCCGATCACCCGCGCCGCCCGCCTGCTCGCCGCCTCCCGGCCGCTGCCCGTCCTCGGCCTGCGCGCCGCCTCGGCGCAGGCGCGCGGCTTCGCGTACTTCGCCGCCAAGGTGCACCCGGACATCCGCCTCCTCGACGAGGGCGGCAGCATGCTCGCCGACCGCCTCGAACAGGCCACCGCGGCCGGCGCCAGCGCGCTGCTCTGCTTCGCCCTGCCGCGCTACCCGCGCGAGCTGATGGACGCCCTGGCGGTCGCCCGCGACTGCGGGCTGACGATCCTGACGGTCGCCGACAGCGTCTTCGCGCCGGTCGCCAAGCTCTCCGACCTGATGCTCCCGGCGGCCGTCGGCACCGGCCTGGTCTTCGACACCGCGTGCGCGCCGATGATGCTCGGCCGGGTGCTGCTGCAGACCATGTGCGACGAACTCCCGGGCGCCGAGGCCCGGTTGGAGGCCATCGAGCAGTCGGCCGCGGCGCGCGGGCTGTTCCTGGAGTAGGTCCGCAGGTCGTGCCTGGAGTATCCGTCACAAACCCGGGCATCCCCTCCACAGGGGGTGCCGTCATGCGCGTGATCCATGAGATGAAGTTCGTCGGCCGGCTCGCCTCCGGAGCCGACGAGTGGTCCTGCCCGACCTGCGGACGCCGCGTCACCCTGCGCCGTCTGCCCGACCCCGAACTCACCGTCCTCGACCCGGGCGACGAGACCGCCGTCCACGTCGGCGTCATCGAACCCGACGCCCGCGCCGCCGCGGCCGCCGAACAGTACGGCCTCGGCCCCGTCCAGGAGATCCCCCGCCCGCCCCGCACCCCGGCCACCACCGCCCCCGACGCCGCCGACCGCCGCTGGCTGGCCGAGATCGGCATCGACTGGGACGGCGACGCCGCGGCTTGACGCCGGATCGGTGACGCGGGGAGCGGGACGGGCGCGCCGTACGCGCCGTGCGCACCCCCCGGTGCACGTCCTCCGGGGGTGCCTCGGCATGCGCTCGTTCCGTTGGGTGCTCCAGCGGGTGGGCGGGCGGGCTGGGCCGGGTGGCTGGTGTTCGGGCGCTTCGGGGCAGTGGGCGGCGGCTCCGGCGGGGTGTGGCTGATCGGATGGGCTCGACCTCTGGTCGGGGGCTGAATGTTTGGATATATTCAGCCGAGTCGAGCCTGAATGAAATCATCCGCAAGGAGGCCGGGACATGGTGCAGCAGGTGAGTGGGCCGCGTGAGGTGCGGGCAGCGCGGGGGACCGGGCTGACGACGCAGGGGTGGCAGCAGGAGGCGGCCCTGCGGATGCTCATGAACAACCTCGACCCGGAGGTGGCCGAGCACCCCTCGAAGCTGGTCGTCTACGGCGGCACCGGCAAGGCGGCGCGGGACTGGCGTTCGTTCGACGCCATGGTGAAGACGCTGCAGGGGCTGAAGCAGGACGAGACCATGCTGGTCCAGTCCGGGCGGCCGGTCGGCGTCATGCAGACCCACGAGTGGGCGCCGCGGGTGCTGATCGCCAACTCCAACCTGGTCGGCGACTGGGCCAACTGGGAGGAGTTCCGCCGGCTGGAGAGCCTCGGGCTCACCATGTACGGGCAGATGACCGCCGGCTCGTGGATCTACATCGGTACCCAGGGCATCCTCCAGGGCACCTACGAGACCTTCGCCGCCGTCGCCAACAAGCGCTTCAACGGCACGCTGGAAGGGACGATCACCCTCACCGCCGGCCTCGGCGGCATGGGCGGCGCCCAGCCGCTGGCCGTCACCATGAACGGCGGCGTGGCGATCTGTATCGACTGCGACCCGTCCCGGATCTCCCGCCGGATCGAGCACCGCTACCTGGACGTCGAGGCCAAGAACCTCGACCACGCCCTGCAGCTGGCCACCGAGGCCCGCGACAAGCGGCAGCCGCTCTCCATCGGCCTGCTGGGCAACGCCGCCGAGCTGTTCCCGCAGCTGCTCGCGATGGACGCGCCGATCGACATCGTCACCGACCAGACCAGCGCCCACGACCCGCTGAGCTACCTGCCGGTCGGCGTCGCCTTCGACGACATGGCCGGCTACGCGGCCGAGAAGCCCGCCGAGTTCACCCAGCGCTCGCGCGAGTCGATGGCCAAGCACGTCGAGGCGATGGTCGGCTTCCAGGACCGCGGCGCCGAGGTCTTCGACTACGGCAACTCGATCCGCGGCGAGGCCCAGCTGGCCGGCTACGACCGCGCTTTCGCCTTCCCCGGCTTCGTGCCCGCGTACATCCGCCCGCTGTTCTGCGAGGGCAAGGGCCCGTTCCGCTGGGCGGCGCTCTCCGGCGACCCGCAGGACATCCACAAGACCGACAAGGCCGTGCTCGACCTCTTCCCGGAGAACGAGTCGCTGCACCGCTGGATCAAGATGGCCCAGGAGAAGGTGCACTTCCAGGGCCTGCCCGCGCGGATCTGCTGGCTCGGCTACGGCGAGCGCGACAAGGCCGGCGAGCGCTTCAACGACATGGTCGCCTCCGGCGAGCTGTCCGCGCCGATCGTGATCGGCCGCGACCACCTCGACTGCGGCTCGGTCGCCTCCCCGTACCGGGAGACCGAGGCGATGCTGGACGGCTCCGACGCGATCGCCGACTGGCCGCTGCTCAACGCCATGGTCAACGTCGCCTCCGGCGCGTCCTGGGTCTCCATCCACCACGGCGGCGGCGTCGGCATCGGCCGCTCCATCCACGCCGGCCAGGTCACCGTGGCCGACGGCACCGCGCTGGCGGGCGAGAAGATCCGCCGGGTGCTCACCAACGACCCGGGCATGGGCGTCATCCGGCACGTCGACGCCGGCTACGACCGGGCCGTCGAGGTGGCCGACGAGCGCGGCGTCCGCGTCCCGATGGGCGAGCTGTGAGTCACACCTTCGAACGGATGTGGGCGGAGCTGCTCCCCGTGGGCCGCTCCGCCGCATCCGGCGGCTACCGCCGGTTCGCCTGGAACTCCGCCGACGCCGAGTGCCGCGCCTGGTTCGAGGAGCAGGCCCGCAGCCGCGGCCTGACCTACGAGCTGGACCGCAACGGCAACCAGTGGGCCTGGCTGGGCGACCCGGCCGGCGAGGGCGCGGTCGTCACCGGCTCGCACCTGGACTCCGTCCCGGACGGCGGCGCCTTCGACGGCCCGCTCGGCGTGGTCTCCTCCTTCGCCGCGCTCGACGAGCTGCGCGACCGCGGCGCCGCCCTCACCCGGCCGCTGGCGATCGTCAACTTCGGCGACGAGGAGGGCGCCCGGTTCGGCGTCGCCTGCATCGGCTCCCGGCTCACCGCCGGCGTGCTCGGCAAGGAGCAGGCGTACGAGCTGCGGGACGCCGACGGCGTCCGGCTGCCCGACGCGATGGAGCGGGCCGGCCAGGACCCGACGGCGATCGGCGCCGACGGCGACCGGCTGGCCCGGATCGCCGCGTTCGTCGAGCTCCACGTCGAGCAGGGCCGCTACCTCACCGAGGACCAGCCGGTCGGCGTCGCCTCGGCGATCTGGCCGCACGGCCGCTGGCGGTTCGACTTCCACGGCGAGGCCAACCACGCCGGCACCACCCGGATCGAGGACCGCCGCGACCCGATGCTCAGCTATGCCAACACCGTGCTCTCCGCGCGGAAGAAGGCGAAGCTCGCGGGCGCGCTGGCCACCTTCGGCAAGGTCGCCGTCGAGCCCAACGGCACCAACGCGATCGCCTCCCTGGTCCGCGGCTGGCTGGACTCCCGGGCGGCCGACGAGGCCACCCTGACCGCGCTGGTCGAGGAGATCGAGCGGGCGGCGCACGAGCGCGCCGAGCGCGACGGCGTCCGGGTCGAGCTGACCCGCGAGTCCTACACCCCGGTGGTGGACTTCGACGGCCCGCTGCGCGACCGCCTCGTCAAGACCCTGGGCGGCGCCCCGGTGCTGCCCACCGGCGCGGGACACGACGCCGGGATCCTGGCGTCGGCGATCCCGACCGCCATGCTGTTCGTACGGAACCCGACCGGCGTCTCGCACTCCCCGGCCGAACACGCCGAACCGGCCGACTGCCTGGCCGGTGTGGCCGCCCTCGCCGACGTACTGGAGGACCTGGCGTGTCAGTGACCTATTGGGCGCAGTACGCCTGGCTGCCGCACGCCAACGGGCCGGTGGTCGAGCAGGACGTCCTGATCAACACCGGCGCCGGCGGCAAGATCGCCAAGGTGCAGCCGGACAGCGGGCCCTGCCCGCCCGACGCGGTCCGGCTGGACGGCCTGCTGCTGCCCGGCCAGGCCAACGCCCACTCGCACGCCTTCCACCGGGCGCTGCGCGGCCACGTCCAGGTTGGCTCCGGCACCTTCTGGACCTGGCGCGACACCATGTACCGGTTCGCCGGCGCGCTCGACCCGGACAGCTACCTGGCGCTCGCCACCGCCGTCTACGCGGAGATGGCGCTCGCCGGGGTCACCGCCGTCGGTGAGTTCCACTACCTGCACCACGCGCCCGGCGGCGCCCGGTACGACGACCCGAACGCGATGGGCGAGGCGCTGATCGAGGCCGCCGCCCGGGCCGGCATCCGGATCACCCTGCTCGACACCTGCTACCTGTCCTCCGGCTTCGGCGCCGAGCCGACCAAGCCGCAGCGCCGGTTCAGCGACGGCGACGCCGACGCCTGGGCCGAGCGGGTGGACGCGCTGAAGGCCCGCGAGCACGCCCGGATCGGCGCCGCCATCCACTCGGTGCGGGCCGTCCCGGCCGAGCAGCTCGGCACCGTCGCCCACTGGGCGTCGATGCGCAAGGCCCCGCTGCACGTCCACCTGTCCGAGCAGACCGCCGAGAACGACGCCTGCCTCAGCGCGCACGGCGTCACCCCGACCCGGCTGCTCGCCGACCACGGCGCGCTCGGCCCGCGCACCTCGGCCGTGCACGCCACCCACCTCACCGAGGAGGACGTCAAGCTGCTCACCGACTCCTCCACCACCGTCTGCATGTGCCCCACCACCGAACGGGACCTCGCGGACGGCATCGGCCCGGCCCGGCAGCTGGCCTCCGGCGGCTGCCCGGTCACCCTCGGCAGCGACAGCCACGCGGTCATCGACCCCTTCGAGGAGGCCCGGGCGCTGGAGCTGGACGAGCGGCTGCGCACCCGCACCCGCGGCCACTGGACGGCGAACTCGCTGCTCCGGGCCGGCACCGAGGACGGGCACGCCTCGCTCGGCTGGCCGGAGGCGGGGCGGATCGAGGCCGGCGCGCTGGCCGACTTCACCGTGATCGCGCTGGACTCGGTGCGCACCGCCGGTCCGGCGCCCCGGCTCGGCGCGGAGATCGCCGTCTTCGCCGCCTCGGCGGCGGACGTGCGGCACGTGGTGGTCGGCGGGCGGCAGGTGGTCCGGGACGGCGTGCACCAGCTGGTGCCGGACGTGCCGGGCGCGCTGCGCTCCTCGATCGCCGCGCTGGGCTGCTGAGCCGTCGAGCCGATGAGTTGTCGTTTCCCGAAGGGTCCCCGGGGGCGGGCGGAGCTGGTTCCGTCCGCCCCCGGGCCCGTTCCCCGAAAGGTCCTGACGTGAGCACCCCGAGCATCCCGAGCACGCTGATCACCGGCATCGGCAGCCTCGTCACCAACGACCCCGCGCACGGGACCGGGCCGCTCGGCCTGCTCACCGACGCGGCCGTGGTGATCGACGGCGACACCGTCGCCTGGGTCGGACCGGCCGCCGAGGCGCCCGCCGCCGACGAGCGCTTCGACGCGGCGGGCCGCGCCCTGCTGCCCGGCTACGTCGACTCGCACGCCCACCTGGTCTTCGCGGGCGACCGCACCGCCGAGTTCAACGCCCGGATGTCCGGCCAGTCCTACACGGCCGGCGGCATCCGCACCACGGTGGCCGCCACCCGGGCCGCCGCCGACGCCGAGCTCGACGCCAACCTGGCCCGGCTGGTGCGGGAGGCGCTGCGCCAGGGCACCACGCTGATCGAGTGCAAGTCCGGGTACGGGCTCACCGTCGAGGACGAGGCCCGGGCGCTGCGGATCGCCTCCTCGTACACGCCGGAGACCACCTACCTGGGCGCGCACGTGGTCGCCCCCGAGTACGCGGAGGACCCGGCGGCCTACGTCGAGCTGGTCACCGGGCCGATGCTGGACGCCTGCGCGCCGTACGCCCGCTGGGTGGACGTGTTCTGCGAGAAGGGCGCCTTCGACGGCGACCAGGCCCGGGCGATCCTGACCGCCGGCATCGAGCGCGGGCTCACCCCCCGGGTGCACGCCAACCAGCTCACCTACGGCCCGGGCGTGCAGCTGGCCGTCGAGCTGGGCGCGGCCTCGGCCGACCACTGCACCCACCTCACCGACGAGGACGTGGCGGCGCTGGCCGGTTCGTCGACGGTGGCGACGCTGCTGCCGGGCGCCGAGTTCTCCACCCGGGCCGTCTACCCGGACGCCCGCCGGCTGCTGGCCGCGGGCGCGGTGGTGGCGCTCTCCACCGACTGCAACCCGGGCTCCAGCTTCACGAGTTCGATGGCGTTCTGCATCGCGGTGGCGGTGCGGGAGATGGGCATGACGCCGGACGAGGCGGTCTGGGCCGCGACGGCGGGCGGGGCGCGGGCGCTGCGGCGGACGGACGTCGGGACGGTGACGGTCGGCGCCCGGGCGGACCTCCAGCTGCTGGACGCGCCCTCGCACGTGCACCTGGCGTACCGGCCGGGCGTGCCGCTGACGGCGGCGGTCTGGCGGGCGGGCGTCCGGGAGGTCTGACCGGGAGGCCTGCCGCTCTCCCCGCGCCCCGGCCACCGGAGCGCGGGGAGAGCGGCCGGCTCAGCCCAGGCCCAGCGAGCGGCGCAGGAAGTCCAGTTGGTGCAGCAGCAGGTTCTCGGCCGTCACCTCGTCGCCCGGTGAGTGGCCGGCGCCGACGACCGGGAGCAGCTCGTGCGGCCGTCCGGCGGCGAGCAGCGCGGCGGAGAGCCGCAGGCTGTGCGCGGGCAGCACGTTGTCGTCGGCGAGGCCGTGGACCAGCAGCAGCGGGCGGCGCAGCCCGGGGGCGTCGGGGATCAGCGAGCAGGCGTCGTAGCGCTCGGGGTGCTCGTCCGGGTGGCCGAGGAAGCGCTCCTTCCAGTGGGTGTCGTAGAGCCGGTGGTCGGTCGGGGCGGCGCCGGCGACGGCGGCGTGGAAGACGTCCGGGCGGCGCAGTACGGCGAGCGCGGCCAGGAAGCCGCCGTAGGACCAGCCGCGGATGCCGACCCGGTCGAGGTCGAGCAGGCCGGGACGCAGCCGGGCGGCCTCCTGCAGGGCGTCGACCTGGTCCTCCAGGGCGGGGGTGGCGACGTCCGCGAAGACGGCCTTCTCCCAGCGCGGGCCGCGCCCGGGGGTGCCGCGGCCGTCCACCGCCAGGACGGCGAAGCCCTGGTCGGCGAACCACTGCGAGACCAGGTCCCACCAGCTGCCGGCCGCGGTGACCTTGGTGAGCGCCGGGCCGCCGTAGGGGTCGAGCAGGACGGGCAGCGGGCCGTCGGCGGGGCGGTGGCCGGTCGGCAGGAAGAGCGCGGCGCGCAGGTCGCGCGGGCCGAGCCGGAGCAGTTCGGGCCGGGTGGCGGTGACCGGGGCCTGGGCGTGGGAGACGACGGGGTGGACGTCCCCGGCGCGATGGACGGTGAGGCCGCCGCCGGGCGCGCGGGGGGTGCGCGCGGTGTGGACCAGCGTGCCGGCACGCCGCACGCCGGTGTGTACGCCGGGCTCGGAGCTGAGCCGGACGGCGCCCCGGTCGGGGTCCCACGACCAGAGGTGGGTTTCGGTGGGTTCGGCGGAGGCGGTGAAGAGCACGGACCCGCCGTCCGTCCCGAGGACTTCGCGCAGCTGGAGGCCGGGCGGGGTGACGGGCTCGCCGTCGACGGTGAGGTGGCGGGTGTCGCCGTGGTCGGCGGCGTCGACCAGGGCGCCGGCGGCGGTGCGGGCCGGCAGGCCGGGGACCAGCTGGACCCAGTGCTCATCGTGCCGGTCGGCGAGGGTGCGGGTGCCGCCGTCGGCCGGGTCGATCGCGAGGGTGCGCACGGTGCGCTGGTCGCGGTTCTGCACGGCGGCGTACGGGCCGTGGCCGTCCCAGCCGGCGGCGGTCAGGTACTCGAAGCCGGCCCGGTCCCAGCGGACCTCGACGGGTGCGGTGCCGTCGAGGGCGAGCAGCCACAGCGTGACCTCGGCGTTGGCGGTGCCGGCCAGCGGGTAGCGGATGACCCGCGGCGGCCGGGCCGGGTCGGACGGGTCGGCCAGGTGCAGCCGGCGCAGCGGGCGCTCGTCGACCCGGGCGACCAGCAGCCGGGTGCCGTCGGGGGACCACCAGTGGGCCCGGGTGCGGTGCATGGACTCGGCGGCGACGTGGTCGGGCACGCCGTAGCGGACCTCGTCGTGCTCGGGCTCGGCCGGCGCGCGGTCCTCGGGGGCCACGCCGTCGCCGTCGATCCGGACGACCCGCAGGGCGCCGCCGCCGGCGTAGGCGACCCACCGGCCGGTGGGGTCGGGGCGCGGGTCGTACACCTCGGTGGCGGTGGGGACGCGGCGGACCTCCCCGGTGTCGGCGTCGGCGAGCCAGAGCGCGCCGCCGAGGGCGAAGGCGGCGAGCCGCCCGGCGCCGTCGGTGGCGTACGCGGTGATGCCGCTCGCGTGGACGCGGGCGCGCTCGCGGCGGATCCGCTCGGCCTCGGGCAGCTCGCCCTCGGGGGACTCGGGGAAGCCGAGCGCGGCGGGGTCGGCGAGCAGCCGTTCCGCGCCGGTCCCGGCGTCGAGCGCCCAGAGGCAGCCGACCGGGTCGTCGCCGGCCCGGCTGCGCAGGAAGAGGACGGTGCGGCCGTCGGCGGAGACCGTCGGCTGCGTCGGCGCGCCGAGCGTGAAGCGGCGGGTGCGGGCCAGTTGGCGGGGGAGGGTGGGCGGAGGTTCGTACGCGGATCCGGTGGTCATACGGGGAGACTGACACGCCCGGCCGGGCCCGGTCACGGAACCGTCGGAAAATCGGGAAAACGACCGGGGCCGGCGCGGATCTCAGGAATCCGCGCCGGCCCCGGGGGCTGGCGGTCAGGCGGTGCGACCGGGCGTCGTCAGTGGACGTCGCCCATCAGTCGCACGACCTTCTTGCGGTACATGAAGAGGGCCAGGCCGGCGAGGATCGCCATCGCACCCTGGACCGCGAAGTACCAGGTGGAGCCGACGACGTCGTCGCCGAGCAGCAGCTGGAAGATGGCCGCGACGCAGTCACCGGCGGTGACGGCCAGGAACCAGACGCCCATCATCTGGCTGGCGTACTTGGTCGGCGCCAGCTTGGTGGTGACGGACAGGCCCACCGGGGAGAGGGTCAGCTCGCCGACGGTCTGGATCAGGTAGACCATGGCCAGCCAGAGCGGGGTGACCTTGGCGCCGCCCGAGGCGGCGGCCATCGCCAGCATCATGACCAGGAACGACGCGCCGATCATCAGCAGGCCGAAGGCGAACTTCGCGGTGGTGCTGGGGTTCTTGGCCTTGCGGGACAGGGCCACCCAGATCCAGGCGAAGACCGGGGCCAGCGCCATGATGTACAGCGGGTTGAGCGACTGGAACCAGCTGGACGGGAAGTCGAAGCCGAACAGGGTGGACGCGGTGTTGTTCTCCGCGAACATGTTCAGCGTCGAGCCGGACTGGTCGTAGATCATCCAGAACACGGCGGCGGCGACGAAGAACCAGATGTAGCCGCTCATCCGGGACTGCTCGGTCTCGTCGAGGTCCTTGTCCCGCTTCACCTTGGCGAAGACGAAGACCGGGATCGCGAGGCCCGCGATCGACAGCGGCCAGATCGCCCAGTTGATGGTGAAGTGGCCGGTCAGGCCGACGACCGTGTAGAAGACCGCGGCGATGGCCAGCCAGAGGCCCGCCTTCTTGAAGATCACGCTCTTCTCGGCGTCCGAGATCGGCGAGGTCACCACGTCGCTCTTGGCGCTCAGGTGGCGGGAGCCGAGCAGGAACTGGGCCAGGCCCAGGGCCATGCCGACGCCGGCCAGGGCGAAGCCGAGGTGCCAGTTGACGTTCTGGCCGATGGTGCCGATGACCAGCGGGGCGGCGAAGGCACCGAGGTTGATGCCCATGTAGAAGATGGTGAAGCCGCCGTCGCGACGCGGGTCGTTCGGCCCGTCGTACAGGTGGCCGACCATCGTCGAGATGTTCGCCTTGAGCAGGCCCGAGCCGATCGCGATGAACGCGAGGCCGACGAAGAACGACGCGCTCGCCGGGATCGCCAGCAGGAAGTGGCCGATCATGATGATCGAGCCGCCGACCGCGACGGTCTTCCGGGCGCCGAGGAAGCGGTCCGCGATCCAGCCGCCCGGGAGGGCGAGCAGGTAGACCATCGCGGTGTAGACGCTGTAGACGGCGGCGGCGACGGCCGCCTTCATGCCGAGGCCGCCCTCCGCGATGGAGGCCGTCATGTAGAGCACCAGCAGGGCACGCATGCCGTAGTAGCTGAAGCGCTCCCACATCTCGCTCATGAAGAGCGTGGCGAGGCCCCGGGGGTGCCCGAGGAAGGTCTTGCCGCTGGGAGAGGCCGGCTTGAGGCCGGCGTCCAGGGTCGTAGACGCCATGAGTAGTGGTTCCTTGCCTGAAGCGTCCGCCAAGGGGGGTGGAGGCGGACGTGGACGAAACCACTCTACGTGGCGATATTTGGCGTCATCAGCTGACAAAAGCCTTGAATTAGGTATGCCGATGGCAAAGTTTGCGAAAGATCTGATCGCTCTATCCATGGTAGGGCCGGTGTTATGCCTTCGGATGCAAGATCCAGGCGCAGGATCTTCGCCGAACGCGCGGCCCGGGCGTGTCGGTTGAGGCCTGATTGCCCTCTGTATAACGATCACGCACTGTGAACTACCTCACGGCCGCTCGGGGCATACCCCGGCGGACTACCATCACCCCATGACCTGTGTGCTGCTCGCCGAGGACGACCCGGCGATCTCCGAACCGCTCGCCCGGGCCCTGCGCCGCGAGGGCTACGAGGTGCTCGTCCGGGAGGACGGCCCGTCCGCGCTGGCCGCCGGGCTCGGCGAGGAGGTCGACCTCGTCGTCCTCGACCTCGGCCTGCCCGAGATGGACGGACTGGAGGTCTGCCGCAGACTCCGCGCGGACGGCCGCAGTTGCCCCGTCCTGGTGCTCACCGCCCGCGCCGACGAGGTCGACACCGTGGTCGGCCTGGACGCCGGCGCCGACGACTACGTCACCAAGCCGTTCCGCCTCGCCGAACTGCTCGCCCGGGTCCGGGCCCTGCTCCGGCGCGGCAACGTCGACCAGCTCACCACCGGTGCGCACGGCGTCAAGATCGACATCGAGTCGCACCGCGCCTGGCTCGGCGAGGAGGAGCTCACCCTCTCCGCCAAGGAGTTCGAGCTGCTGCGGGTGCTGGTCCGGGACGCCGGCCGGGTGGTGACCCGCGAGGAGATCATGCGCCAGGTCTGGGACACCACCTGGTGGACCTCCACCAAGACCCTGGACATGCACATCTCCTGGCTGCGCAAGAAGCTCGGCGACGACGCCGCCAACCCCCGGTACATCGCCACCGTGCGCGGGGTCGGCTTCCGCTTCGAGAAGAATTAGGCCCGGGCGGGTCCGCACGGACCCGCCCGGGATTCGTACCACCACGGGGAGCGGCAGCGTGAAACGCCGGATGATCAACTCGCTGCTGGGCGTGGTCCTCGTGGTGGTCGCGGTGTTCTGCGTGCCGCTCGCCCTGGTGGAGAAGCGCACCATCGTCAGCTCCGCCCAGGACCGGGTGGACGCCGCCGCCGTCCGCGTGCTCGCCCTGGTGGAGAACCGGCTCGCCGCCAAGGAGCCGGTCACCGGCGACAAGTTCGCCAACCAGGTCTCCGAGGGCCAGTACGTCGAGGTCGACATCCCCGGCCAGGCGGTCGTCTCCAGCGGGCAGCGGCCGGACAGCGGCCACCTGCTCAAGGCGGTCGAACGCGGCGTGAGCGGCGAGACCGTCACCGTCGAGCAGTCCCGGGCCGCGGTCGACCACGAGATCGCCAACATGCTGCTGCTGCTCGGCGTGGTCGCGCTGCTCGCCGTGCAGGCCGCCGTCGCCCTCGCCGTCTGGCAGGCCAAACGGCTCGCCCAGCCGCTCACCGACCTCGCCGAGACCGCCGAACGGCTCGGCTCCGGCGACCCGCGCCCGCGCGACCGCCGCTACGGCGTGCCCGAGCTCGACCGGGTCGCCGAGGTGCTGGACGTCAGCGCCGAGCGGATCGCCCGGATGCTCACCGCCGAACGCCGGCTCGCCGCCGACGCCTCGCACCAGCTGCGCACCCCGCTCACCGCGCTCTCCATGCGGCTGGAGGAGATCACCGCGCTCGCCGAGGACCCGGAGACCGTCAAGGAGGAGGCCACCATCGCCCTCCAGCAGGTCGAGCGGCTCACCGACGTCGTCCAGCGGCTGCTCACCACCCAGCGCGACCCGCGCAGCCCCACCGCGGTCGCCTTCGACCTCGACGACGTGGTCAAGCAGCAGATCGAGGAGTGGGGCGCGTCGCTGCGCGGCACCGGCCGGGTGCTCCAGGTCGAGGGCCTGCACGGGGTCACCGCGGTCGGCACGCCCGGCACGGTCGCCCAGGTGCTGGCCACCCTGATCGAGAACTCGCTGATGCACGGCGCCGGGACGATCACCCTGCGGGTCCGGCCGTCCGGGACCTCGGTGGTGGTCGAGGTACAGGACGAGGGCCCCGGGGTGCCGGCCGAGCTGGGCAACCGGGTGTTCGAGCGCGCGGTCAGCGGCCGCAACTCGACCGGCATCGGGCTGGCCGTCGCCCGCGACCTGGCGGAGGCGGACGGCGGGCGGCTGGAACTGCTCTCGCTGCGGCCGGCGGTGTTCGCGCTCTTCCTGGGGCGCAGCCGCAGGGACGACTAGCGGGGTCTGGGGCGGAGCCGCAGGGACGACTAGCGGGGTCTGGGGCGCAGCCGCAGGGACGACTAGCGGGGTCTGGGGCGCACGTGGCGCGGGTGCGGTCAGTACCGGGCGTCCCGGACCACGTCGAGGTCGGTGAAGGTGGGCGGCGCGTCGCAGAGCGCCACCATCTCGCGGTAGATCCGGTCGGTCTCCGGCAGGTGCGAGTTGCGCATCGCGTCCTCGTACGACGCGAACTCGACGATCTCCACCACGTGCCGCGGGTCCGTGCGGTCGGTGGTGAGCAGCGCGTGGTCGACCGTCCGCCGGCCCTCGGTCTGTTCGGCCCAGCGGTCCAGCAGACCGCTGAACTCGTCCAGGTGGTCGGTACGGCAGTCGATGATCTGGACGAACGCCATGGCGAGCCTCCTGCGTCCTGCGCCCCCTCGGCCTCGATCGTTCGCCGGCCGTGCTCGCCCTCTGTCACCACTGTCCTCTTGCGAGGTGGACGGCGCTACTCGGCCTTGGCGTAGCGGATCCGCTCGGCGGCCAGCATCAGCTCGGCCTGGGCGACCACGGCGGCGACCGGGGCGTCCGCCGGACCGTCGGCCGGTGCGGCGGCCTGCTCGGGGACGGCCACCGGCTCGGGGACGGCCTTGAACACCCAGGTCCGGTACGAGATGAAGCGGAACACCGTGCCCAGCCCGAGGCCGACGACCTTCGCGGCCATCTGCTCGAAGTTCGAGTCGAGGCCGAGCGCGTACTTCGAGACGCCGAGCACCCCGGTGTCGATCAGCATGCCGATGCCGCTGAACACCAGGAACAGCGTGATCTCGCGCTTGCGCGAGGCGGCGTCCCGGTCCCGGTACAGCCAGTAGCGGTAGCCCAGGTAGTTGGTGGCGATCGCGATCGTCGTGGCGATGATGTTGGACCGCAGTGAGGCCAGGCCCAGGCCGTTGATGCAGACCCAGAAGACGGCGAAGTTGACCACGACACCGCTGAGGCCGACCAGGCCGAACTTCACCGCCTCGCCCCTCAGGCCGCGCAGTTTCTGCGCCAGCGAGGGGTTCGACGCCGTGGTCGTCGCCATACCGGGCTGCCTCCATGTGCCTGCGGACGAAAGGGGTCCGCCGGGTGAACGCCGTCGGCCCCTTGAGCCCTGCGTGCACGCACATGATCGGATCGCGCGTACCAGGACCTGGCCGTCCAGGCTACCCGGTTCCACCGATCGGCTCAGCCCCCCGGCCGGGTCGGTTCGTCACCCGCCGGTGGGACGCCGTAGCGGCGGGAGCGGTTCCACGCCCTCCGACCGGCCCGGATATCCTGGCGGGGTGACTTCCCCGGGCAATGCGAATTTTCCAGTGGTGGGCATGATCGGCGGCGGGCAGCTTGCCCGCATGGCACACCAGGCGGGCATCCCGCTCGGGATCCGCTTCAAGCTCCTCGCCGACACTCCCCAGGACTCGGCGGCGCAGGTCGTCTCCGACGTCGTCCTCGGTGACTACCGCGACCTCGACACCCTCCGCGCCTTCGCGGCCGGCTGCGACGTGATCACCTTCGACCACGAGCACGTGCCGACCGAGCACCTGCGGGCCCTGCAGGCCGACGGCATCGCCGTCCGGCCCGGCCCGGAGGCGCTGGTCAACGCCCAGGACAAGGGCGTGATGCGGGCCAAGCTCGACTCCATCGGCGTCCCCTGCCCCCGGCACCGGCTCGTCGCCGACCCGGCCGACGTGACCGCCTTCGCCAACGAGGGCTCCGGCTACCCGGTGGTGCTGAAGACCGTCCGCGGCGGCTACGACGGCAAGGGCGTCTGGGTCGTCGACGACGAGCAGCAGGCCGCGGCCCCGTTCCTGGCCGGCGTCCCGGTGCTCGCCGAGGAGAAGGTCGACTTCGTCCGCGAGCTGGCCGCCAACGTGGTCCGGTCGCCCAGCGGCCAGGCGGTCGCCTACCCGGTGGTGGAGAGCGTCCAGGAGAACGGCGTCTGCGCCGAGGTCACCGCCCCCGCGCCGGACCTCGACCCGGCCCTGTCCGACCAGGCCCAGCAGCTCGCCCTGCGGATCGCCGGCGAGCTGGACATCACCGGCCACCTCGCGGTCGAGCTGTTCCAGACCCGGGACGGCCGGATCCTGGTCAACGAGCTGGCCATGCGGCCGCACAACTCCGGGCACTGGAGCCAGGACGGCGCCGTCACCTCGCAGTTCGAGAACCACCTGCGGGCCGTCCTCGACCTGCCGCTCGGCGACCCCCGGCCGCGCGCCAAGTGGACCGTCATGGTCAACGTCCTCGGCGGCGACTACCCGGACATGTACCACGCCTTCCTGCACTGCATGGCCCGCGATCCCGGCCTGCGGATCCACATGTACGGCAAGGACGTGAAGCCCGGCCGCAAGGTCGGCCATGTCAACGTCTTCGGGGACGACCTCGACGACGTCCGTGAGCGCGCCCGCCACGCGGCCGCCTACCTGCGAGGAACGATCACCGAATGACCACCCCCGCCCCCTCCCCGGTCACCCCGCTCGTCGGCATCGTCATGGGCTCGGACTCCGACTGGCCCGTGATGGAGGCCGCCGCGCAGGCCCTCGACGAGTTCGAGATCCCGTACGAGGTCGACGTCGTCTCCGCGCACCGGATGCCGCGCGAGATGGTGGCCTACGGCGAGAACGCCCACCGGCGCGGGCTGAAGGCGATCATCGCCGGGGCCGGCGGCGCGGCCCACCTGCCGGGCATGCTCGCCTCGGTCACGCCGCTGCCGGTGATCGGGGTGCCGGTGCCGCTGCGCTACCTGGACGGCATGGACAGCCTGCTGTCGATCGTGCAGATGCCGGCCGGCGTGCCGGTGGCCACGGTCTCGGTGGCGGGCGCGCGCAACGCGGGCCTGCTGGCGGTCCGGATGCTCGCCGCGTTCGACCCGGAGCTGACCGAGCGGATGACCGAGTTCCAGGCCGAGCTGAACGGCCAGGCCACCGAGAAGGGCAAGAAGCTTCGGGCCAAGGTGGCGGGTTCCGCTTCGTTCGGCTTTGGAAAGTAATCAAATCGGATACAACAGCTCGTATGACCTCTGAGCTGCTGGATCCCGCCCCCGCCCTGCTGGAGCGTGCCCGGGCCGTCCTCCGCGCCACCCCCGTGGTGGACGGCCACAACGACCTCCCCTGGGCGATGCGCGAACAGGCCGGCTACGACCTCGACGCGCTCGACCTGGCCGCCGACCAGAGCGCCCGACTGCACACCGACCTCGCCCGGCTCACCGCGGGCGGGGTCGGCGCGCAGTTCTGGTCCGTCTACGTGCCCAGCCGACTCGCCGGCGACCACGCCGTCAGCGCCACCCTCGAACAGATCGACTTCGTCCACGCCCTGGTCGACCGCTTCCCCGACCGGCTGCGGCTCGCGCTCACCGCCGACGACCTCGAAGCCGCCCGCGCCGAGGGGCGGATCGCCTCCCTGATGGGCGCCGAGGGCGGCCACTCCATCGACTGCTCGCTCGCCACCCTGCGCGCCCTGTACGCGCTCGGCGTCCGGTACCTGACGCTCACCCACAACGACAACACGCCGTGGGCCGACTCCGCCACCGACAAGCCCGTCGCCGGCGGCCTCACCGCCTTCGGCGAGGAGGTCGTCCGGGAGATGAACCGGCTCGGCATGCTGGTCGACCTCTCGCACGTCTCCGCCGACACCATGCGCGACGCCCTGCGGGTCAGCGCGGCGCCGGTGCTCTTCTCGCACTCCTCGGCGCGCGCCGTCTGCGGCCACCCCCGCAACGTCCCCGACGACGTGCTCGCCCAGCTCCCCGGCAACGGCGGCGTGGCGATGGCCACCTTCGTCCCCAAGTTCATCCTGCCGGCCGCCATCGAGTGGACCCTCACGGCGGACGAGAACATGCGCGCCCACGGCTTCGACCACCTCGACACCACGCCCGCCGGGATCGCGTGCCAGCGCGCGTTCGAGGCGGCCAACCCGCGCCCGGTCGCCACCGTCACCACCGTCGCCGACCACCTCGACCACATGCGCGAGGTGGCGGGCATCGACCACATCGGCATCGGCGGCGACTTCGACGGCACCGCGTTCCTCCCCGAGGGCCTCGACGACGTCGCCGGCTACCCCAACCTGATCGCCGAACTGCTGCGCCGCGGCTGGTCGGAGTCCGACCTCGGGAAGCTCACCTGGCACAACGCCGTCCGCGTCCTGCGCGACGCCGAGGCCACCGCCGGCCGGCTGCGCGCCGAGGGCCGCACCCCGTCCATCGCCACCATCGACCGGCTGGACGGCCCGACCGGCTGACCGGCGGGCGCTCTCGGGGCTCAGCCCAGGCGGGGGATCTCGATCGCCGGGCACCGGTCCATGACCATCTCCAACCCGGCGGCCGTGGTCCGGGCGTAGGCCTCCTCGTCGACCACGCCGAGCTGGAACCAGACCGCCTTCGCCCCGGCGGCCACCGCCTGGTCGGCGACCGCCCCGGCCAGCTCGCTGTTCACGAACACGTCCACCACGTCGACCGGGAACGGGACCTCGGCGAGCGAGCGGTAGCCCTGCTCGCCGAGGACCGTCTCGGCCTTGGGATGGACGGGGACGATCCGCTTGCCGTACCGCTGGAGCACCGCGGCGACGCCGTACGCGGCCCGGGCGGTATTGGTGGAGAGGCCGACCACCGCCCAGGTGTCGCCGGAGCCGGTGAGGATGGAGCGGACCGTCGCGTCGTCGCCGTAGTTCGTCATGGGAGGGCCAACGACGGCCCGTCCCCCGGGATTCCCGTCAGCTGGGGCGGCCGAGGGCGCGGTAGGTCCAGCCGGCGGCCCGCCAGGCGTCGGCGTCGAGGACGTTGCGGCCGTCCAGGAGGCGGCGCTCGGCCACCACCGCGCCCAGCTCGGCCGGGTCGAGCGAGCGGAACTCCTGCCACTCGGTGAGGTGGAGGACGACGTGGGCGCCCTCGGCGGCCTCCAGCGGGGAGTCGGCGTAGGTCAGGCTCGGGAACATCTTGCGCGCGTTGTCCATCGCCTTCGGGTCGTAGACGGTGACCTGCGCGCCCTGGAGCTGGATCTGCGCGGCGACGTTCAGCGCCGGCGAGTCCCGGATGTCGTCCGAGTTGGGCTTGAACGCCGCGCCCAGGACGGCGACCCGGCGGCCCAGGAAGCCGCCGCCGCACTGCTCGCGGGCCAGCTCTACCATCCGGGAGCGGCGGCGCATGTTGATCGAGTCGACCTCGCGGAGGAAGGTCAGCGCCTGGTCGGCGCCCAGCTCGCCGGCCCGGGCCATGAACGCCCGGATGTCCTTGGGCAGGCAGCCGCCGCCGAAGCCGAGGCCGGAGTTGAGGAACTTGCCGCCGATCCGCTCGTCCAGTGCGAGCGCCGCGCTCAGCTGGGTGACGTCCGCGCCGGCCGCCTCGCAGACCTCGGCCATCGCGTTGATGAAGGAGATCTTGGTGGCCAGGAAGGAGTTGGCGGCCGTCTTCACCAGCTCGGCGGTGGCGTAGTCGGTGACCAGGAACGGCGTCCCGGCGGCGATCGGCTGCGCGTAGACCTCGCGCAGCAGCCGCTCGGCGCGCTCGCTGCGGGCGCCGACCACGATCCGGTCCGGGCGCAGGGTGTCCTGGACGGCGAAGCCCTCGCGCAGGAACTCCGGGTTCCAGGCGAGTTCGGCGTCCGCGCCGGCCGGGGCCAGGGCGGCCAGCCGCTCGGCCAGCCGGCCCGCCGAGCCGACCGGCACGGTGGACTTGCCGACCACCAGCACCGGGCGGGTCAGGTACGGGGCGAGCGAGTCGATCGCCGCGTCGACGTACGACATGTCGGCGGCGAACTCGCCCTTGCGCTGCGGGGTGTTGACGCAGACGAACAGCACGTCGCCGAACTCGGCGGCCTCCTGGGCGGAGGTGGTGAACCGCAGCCGGCCGGTCGAACCCTCGTGCCCCGCCACGTGCTTGAGCAGCAGCTCGGACAGGCCCGGCTCGTACATCGGCACCCGGCCGGCGGTCAGGGTGGCGATCTTCTCCGGGTCGATGTCCAGCCCCAGCACCTCGAAGCCGAACTCCGCCATGGCGGCGGCGTGGGTGGCGCCGAGATAGCCGGTGCCGATCACGGAGATGCGGAGGGTCACGGTTTCCCCTTCGAGCGGGCAGGTCGGGCGGCGCGCCCCCGGCGGGGGCCGTGCCCACCGATGCTATCCGGCCATCCGGACCCGGCCCACGACACCCTCGGGGGGACCCCGACCTACCTAGGCAGTCGCAGGTCGGAGCCCTAGGATCACTACTTAACGGTAGTTAACCCGGCGATCAACCGGCTGCACGACCGGACCGGACCGGGCCACTCGAAACAACTCTCCGAAGAGGCGGGCATCATGGCGGGCAGCGCAGGGGCGGCGGACTTCGATCTCTTCCGGATCTCCGAGGAGCACGAGATGCTCCGTGAGGCGGTGCGTTCGCTGGCCGAGGCGAAGATCGCTCCGTTCGCGGCGG